>VGJF01000045.1 GCA_016867585.1 Candidatus Aminicenantota bacterium
TAGTACGACGTCAAACCGGCCGAGGTCCAGTTCGCCGTCCAGATCGTCCAGGGCGGGGAGGGCGAAACGGACGAAGCCCTCAGAAACGACCCGGTCATCAAGGACCTCCGGAGCGTCCTGAAATACAAGGGATTCACCCTCCTCGACGGGACGATCCTCCGGGTTATCGAAGGCGAGCGGGCCCAGGCCAAGGTCGGCCCCAACGCGGATTATGAAATCCGGATCCGCCCGAAATACATCAAGGACGCCGGCGGCGACATGATCCAAGCCCAAGTCGAATTCCGGAAGGAAAAAACCGTCATGGCCGCCGCCCCGGCCACCGGCACGCCGGTTCAGTCGACGACTACCTCCGACCTCATCACGACGACCCTGATGCTCAAGGCCGGCGAGAAGACCGTCGTCGGCGTTTCCAAGAGCGACGGCGACCGGGGGCTCATCCTGATCCTTTCGGCCAAGGTCACAAAGTAGCTCTCCTCCCCTCTTTTTTATATAATGGGCGTGTCCCATTCGCCATCCGGGAGGACGCCGATGAAAAAAACGCCCATCGCGCTCGCGGCCCTCTTCTTCGCCTTGGCGGCCTTCTCCGTCCAGGCCGCCGCCCAGTCCGGCCAAAAAATCCCCGGCCAGAAGTCCATGCTCCTCATCGAGGACACATTCAAGCTCGTCCCCGGAACGTGGGCCCTCTACGACGTCCTCGACAAGGAAAAGAACGAGCCCTTCCTGATGGCCATCGCCGTCCTCGGCCGCGAGACCTACAAGGGAAAAGACGGCGTCTGGCTCGAAATCGAAGTCCGGATGAAGGACATGCCCGTCGTCGTCACCGGCGCCCTCGTCGACGAGGCGGCGGGCCCGAGCGGCGAAGTCCTCAAGGCCGTCGTCCAAGTCGAGGGCGCCTCGCCGTTCAAGGTCCCCGAGAAATACCTCAAGGGCGAGGGTCAGGAAGTCGGGCAATTCGAGCCGGCCAAGATCGTCCGCAAGCTCGAGCAAAAGAAGATCGTCCACAAGGGCCGGACGGTCGACTGCCTCGTCGTCGAGGCGGAGAACGATCAAGGCCAGAAGGTCTCGGCCACGGTCAGCGTCCAGATCCCGCCGATCGCGATCTACGCCGCCGAGACCGACGACCTGAGGATGACGGTCAGCGACTGGGGAACGGGCGCCCAGACCAAGCTCAAGGGCGAGCCGGTCAGCATGACCCTCTGGCTGATCGAGATGGTCGGCAAGGAGCTCGGCAAGATCAAATAGCGGGGCTAAATTTTCCCGATTTTCAGAAGCTCAGCGGCCGTCGTCGAAAACCCGCTCGTCGTCCGGTTGGCCAGGATGACGTATCCCCCGTCGCGGGATAACGCCAAGGCCGCGCCCTCGGCGCCGTAAGGCTCGCCTCCGACGCGCTTGTCCCCGATTTCGACCTGGCCCCGGACGATCTTCGTCAGATAGACGCCGGACGGGGCGTCGCCGTCCTTGGCCCGGCCGACAACGATGAGGTCTCCGCTCGCCGTCTGGAGAAGGCTCTCGCCCGACTGGTCGCCCGGTCCGCCGTGGGCATATTCGCCCTCGACTTCGCCCTCCGCGTCCGTGCGGAGGACGTAGACATCCTCGCCGTCCTGGTCGAAGACGTTGACGACGCCGGCCGCCGCGAAACCGCCGTCGGCCAAGGCGATGACCGCCCGGCCGCTCTCCTTGCCCGGGCCTCCCGATTTTTGCTTCCATATCACCTTGCCCTGAGCGTCACATCGGGCGATGAAGGCGTCGAGGAAAGCTCCGCTCGGACCTTGCTCCTCGCCGGTCAAAACGAAGCCGCCGTCGCCGGTGAACGCCCCGGCCTTGATGCCTTCGATATTATCGAACTGAGAGAGGAGGACGAATGTCTCGTCCTTGACAACCGTCCCCTCGGCATCCCACTCGACGACCGAAACGCCGTTCGGCGTCCGGATGAGGGCCTTCGGGCCGCCTTTCGCGCCGGGAGCCAAGGCCAGGGGCAACTCGTCCTGTTCCTCCGCGCCCCAGGTCTTCAGCCAGACCATCGCCCCTTCCGAATCCGTCTTGAGGATGACCGCGTCCGAGCTTCCTCCCAGGACGCCGCCGGCCGTGCCCCGCCTTTCGCCGCCGAGAAAATACCCTCCATCGCCGGCCGGAGAGACCAGATAACCATATTCCGGCTCTTCTTCGCCGTACGTCTTCGTCCAGAGGACCTTCCCCTCGCCGTCGACCTTGGCCAGGAAGAAATCGATGTTCATCCCTTCGGAGGCGGCATAGCCGCCGACGGCGAAACCTCCGTCCGCCGTCGCCAGGAGCGCCCTCCCTACGGTGATATCGCCCTGGCCGAGGGATGCCGTCCAAACGGAATCCGCGCCCGCGAGCGGCTGGCGAAGCGCTTCGGCCTCCTCCTTGACGGCCTGCTCGACCTTCCCGGCCGACCGGCTCCGGCCGAACCAGGCGAGAATCGAAACGATGACCAGAGCGGCGATCGGCAGGAGAAAGAGCAAGGCCAGGGACGTCCCGCCGCCTTCCCGGATCGTCCGGCCGCGGGCGTCCTCGCCGACGGGGAGAGTCACGCTTTCGATGACCTTGACCTCGTCTTTCAGCGGAACGCCGGCCTTTTCCATATCCTTGAGCATCCGGCCGGCGTTCTTGAGGGCCTGGCCGCCCATCTGGTCGCTCACCCAGAAGAAGGCCTTCGAGCCGTCTTTCAGCCCGATCCCGACACCGTCCGAGGCCGACCCGCTGAGCATCATCGCCCTGCCGGCGGCCCCAACCCTCGCGCTCCCCTTCCCGGCCAGGGCGGCCAGCCAGGAGGCGATGACCAGCCAGCGCGGCGGCTTCACCCGGACCGGCTGATGGTAGCTCATCTCGGCAAACCGGAAGAGGCGCTTCCCTTTGTAGGTCGAAAGCTCGATCCCGTCCGTCTTCAGGGCGAGCCGATAGGTCGCATACCAGGCTTGCAGCCTAAGAAGCCAAATCCCGACAAAGGCCAGCGGCCAACAGACGAGCGTCAGCGGCCAGGCCAGGGTGACGGCCTGGACGGACCCGCCGATGACGAAGATCGGGACGGCGAAGAAGGGGACGAAGAGGATCATCGAGGCGAAGTCTCCGAGGATGATCCGCCATCTCGCGTAGTAGAGCTCGTCCCGCTTCGGCCGGACTCGCGGCAGGACGACATAGGCGATGAAGCCCGCGAAGAGAATCCAGAGGCTGTATTTCCGGAAGGGATAGAGAAAACGGGTCGGCGGCTTGGGGCTTCCCGTGAAGCCGCCCCCGAATCCGAAGGCGTCGCGGTCGTAGACCTGATAGGTCAGGGAAAGATAAACGGGTTTGCCGCCTTCGGCCGCGACGAGATACCGCGTTTCCTCGTCCCGGCTGAACGAGCCGGCGACGCCCCGGAGGGGCTCCTCGTCCGGGCGGAAGAAGACGCGATAGGGCGTGAATTTCCATCGGAGCGAATCGGCCGGAATCCGGCTCATCCACGCTTTCGTCCCGAGCTCGCCCCGGCTCGCCGCGCCGGCCTCCTCGAGAAATCCCGCCCAGTCCTCCCCGGCTACGGGCAGGACGGCGTCCTTGGTTTTGACCCGGACGTATTCCTCAAGGGGCAGCTGGGCGAGATAGCGGCCCTGGTCGGTCCAGGCCGATTCCTTGCCTTGGGCTTCGGCGAAATCCACGACCCGAATGACGAACAGCGGTCCGGTCGAGGCCGCCTTGGCCGTCAAGACGGCCAGGGCCGCGGCGGCCAGCAGTGCCCAGCGGCGAACAAGTTCCATCGTCCCCTCCTCCTTCAGGCCCTCGGCCTGCGGCTTCAGCCGGCCGAGACGATCTTCTCGAGGATCCGGCTCCGCCGGGCGACGTCCCGGAATTTCGGATTCCATTCCCGGACTTCCCGATACAAGGCCAGGGCCCGGTCATTCCGGTTCATCGCCTCGAACAGGGCGGCCAGGTCGTAAGTCAAGGCGAAATGGGCGGTCGAGCCGGGGGCGACCTTCTCCAAGGCCCGCCCCAGCCAAATTTCCGCTTCGGCGAAATTTCTTTTCCGGGCGTAGGCCTGGGCGATGAGGCCGTGGCAGTCGGCCTCCCGTTCGAGGTCGGCCGAGACGATTTTGAACTCCTCGACGGCCTCGTCGTACAAGCCCTGCTCGAGAAAGGCCTGGCCCAGGCTGTAGCGCGTCTCGAGGTTCGCCTGGGCCATTTTGGACTCGACCTGGCGCCGGAATTCCTGGACGATGTCGGTCAGGTCCTGCTCGATGAGGACGGTCCGGTCCTTGACTTGTTTGTAATAAGCGGCCTCGATGGCCTCGAGTTCTTCGGCGATCGCGTCCTCGAGGTCGAGATAGTCCGACTCCCCCTCCTCGGCCGCGGCCGGCGGGACGAGAGGGACGATGTCGAGTCCGGAAAACAAATCGGAGGCGGTCATTTTCTTTTCAACCGATGGGCCGTCTTCCGGCTCGGAAGGGGCCCTTTCGGACGGGGCGGCGGCCTCCGCGGCCGCCATTTGCCCGATGAGGATGTCGATGACATCCGGCCCGGAGGCGGGTTTGGCTTCCGCGACCTCCCCGAGCTTGGCCACAACGGCGGGATGGTCGGGATACATGAGGAGGAGGTTGTCGACGACCCGGCGGGCGTTGCGAACCAGACCCTGGGCGAGATACTCGTCGGCCTTCCCCAGATTCAGCCGGATGATGTCCCGTTCGTCTTCCGGGAGAACCGCCGCCGCCGGCGAGGCCGGGGTTCGGGCCTTTCCCTTGTCCGGGCCGGATTTGTCCGACTCGAAAACCCGGGCCTCCCAGTGGAGGGCCTTGAACTCCCGTTCGAGCCCGGGATCGAAGGGGGCGAGTTCGATGAGCTCCCGGACGATCCGGGCCCGGTCGTCATCCCGGCCGAGCTCCCGGTATTCGGCCAGAAGGACCCGGTCGACGACTTCGAGCTCGGGTCTGCGTCCTCCGGCCCGAAAGATCGCGGCGACCTTTTCCAAGGTCGGCAGATGCATCGTTCCGCTCATCAGGATCAGGCCCAGCAGGCCGACGGCCTTGTCTTCCTTGTTCTTGCGGAGGAGGCCGTGAACGAGAGGCTCGTAGATCTCGTAGGCCTCGTCGAGCCGGCCGCGCCGGATTTCGATCCAGCCCAGTCTCGCCCGGGCTTCGGCCTGGTTCGGATCCTCGGCCAGGATCCGGCCGTAGATCTCGGCCGCCTGGTCGTTCTGCCCGGCCTCGAGCCGGAGGCCGGCCAGGAGGCCGAGGACTTCGGGCCGGTCGCCGTGCCGGGAGACGTTCCTTTCGACTTGGGCGACGGCCTCGCCGGACTTTCCGGAGGACACGAGAACTCGGGCCAGGTTGAGGATTGTCCGGACGTGATCGTCCTGGATGGCCAAGGTCTCGCGGAGGATTTTTTCGGCCTCGACGAACTCGTTCCGGACGAACAGGAGGTCGGCGACGTCGTTCAGCTCGACGACGGCCTTCTCCCGCTGCGATTTCTTGAGGTACAGCCGGGCCAGCTTGAGCCGGACAGCGAGATCGGTCCGGTCGAGCCGGGCGAGTTTTTCGTAGAGGGCCAGAAGAGGCCCCCGCTCGCGGCGCCGGTCGAGCTCCTCGGCGGCCCGGAAGTATTCGGCCTTGGCCTCGGCGACAAAACCGAGACCGCTGTAGAGATCCCCCAGCCGGATGATGTTCTCGAAATCATGCGGCCTGGTCTTCTGGACCTTCTTGGCGATCGCCAGGGCTTGGGCCAGGGCCCCCCGGCGCATCAGGGTCTGGATGTTCGCGCTGAAGATCCGGACGGCCTTGTCGTCGTCCCCGTGGCGGAGATGGAGGTCTCCGATGATGTTGCTGATCGGGATGTCCTGGACCGTCCCGTCGAGGAGCTTCTCGTACTCCACGATGGCGGCGACGAGCTTGCCGGCCTTGACATATTTCTCGGCCGTCGCGGCGATCTTCGTCCTTTCGGCGGCCTTAACGGTCACGCATGCCCCTCAGAACAATTTCCGCCGGTATTGTAATCGAAAGGTCCGGCGGTGAAAAGGGGACGGCCCCAGGGCCTCCAGGGCCAGATAATGCTCCCGGGTTCCGTAGCCCTTGTTGCGCTCCAGTCCGTAGCCGCGGTAAATTTCCCCGCCGGCGGCCATGATCCCGTCCCGGACGACCTTGGCGACGATCGAGGCGGCGGCGATGGAGAAGGACTTCCGGTCTCCCTGGGGGACGGCCTCTTGGGGAAAGGGGAAATCCCTCAGGGCCGGGCCGTCGACGAGGACAATCCCGGGGATTTCCGGCAGGATCTCGACCGCCCGCCTCATGGCCAGATGGGCGGCCCGGAAGACGTTCAGCCGGTCGACCTCGGCCTCCGTTGCCAGACCGACGGCCGCGGCCCTCGATTCCGTCGCGATCCGCCTCGCCAGCTCGGCCCGGAGCCCCGGGGAGAGGCGCTTGGAATCGTCGGTCTTCCGGAGCCAATCCGGAAAGACCCCTTCGAGAAAGGACTCGGGGAAAACAACCGCCGCGGCCACGACCGGGCCGCACAGGGCCCCCCGTCCCGCCTCGTCGACCCCGGCGATGCGGCGCCTCCCCCGGGCGAAATGGAGGCGCTCGAGGGCGAAATCGGGCACGGGGCGGTTATTTGGCTTCGCGCAGGCGGGCCGCCTTGCCCTTCAAGCCGCGGAGATAGTAGAGCTTCGCCCGGCGAACCTTGGCTTTCCGGACGACCTCGACTTTCTTGACCGAGGGGGAATGAACGGGGAAGACGCGCTCGACGCCGATGCCGAAGGAGACTTTCCGGACGGTGAACGTCCGGCTCATCCCCCGGCCTTTCTTGGCGATGACGTTCCCTTGGAAGATCTGGATGCGTTCCTTGTCCCCTTCCCGGATCAGGACGTGGACCTTGACCGTGTCGCCGACGGCGAAGTCCTCGGGCTCCTTCTTCATATACTTGTCTTCGACCACTTGGACGAGAGTCATGGGGCGTTCCTTTCTTTGCGAATGTCGTCGAGCAGGAGGCGGTCCTCCGCCGAGAGGTCGAGGCGGGCCAGAAGGTCCGGCCTCCTCGTCCACGTTTTTTCCAGAGCCCGACGGCGGCGCCAGGCTTCGATGCTCTTGTGGTCTCCGGAAAAGAGGACTTCCGGAACGGTCATCCCCCGGAACTCCCGGGGGCGGGTGTAAACCGGATAGTCGAGACGGCCGGCGGCGAAGGAATCCTTCCGGACCGATCCTTCCTTGCCGACCACCCCCGGGACGTGGCGGGAGACGGCCTCGACGATGACCATGGCCGGGATCTCCCCGCCGGTCAGGACGTAATCGCCGATCGAGATTTCATCGGTCGCCAGGCTTTCCGCCACCCGCTCATCGACGCCCTCGTAGCGGCCGCAGATCAGGACGACCTGGGGCCGTCCGGCCATCTCAGCCGCCTGGCGGAAGTCGAAGGTCCTCCCTTGGGGCGAGAGGAGATAGACCGGCGTGCCGGGGGAGGTGCGGACGCCCTCGACCGCGGCGAAGACGGGCTCGGGCTTGAAGACCATGCCCTCCTCGCCGCCGTAGGGACGGTCGTCGACCTGCCTGTGCTTGTCGCTCGTGTAATCGCGAAGATTGTGCACCCGGACCTCGATCAATCCCTTGCCGACGGCCTTGGCGATGATCCCCCCTGACAGGATGCCGGTGAACATCTCAGGGAAGATCGAGATGATATCAAATCTCATTCAAGTCCAACAATCCTTCCGGAGGGTCGACGACGATCCTCCCGGCTTTGGGGTTGATGTCCACGCAAATCGTCCGGTTGAAGGGGATGAGGACCTCCTCCCGGTCCGGCCCCGGGTCGACGACGAGGAGAGCGGCCTCACCGACCTCCCAGACGTCGACGACCCGCCCGACCTCCCGGCCTTCGGTCGTCAAGACGGCCGCGCCTCGGAGGTCATCGCTGAAGAATTGACCCTCCCCGGCGGGCGGAGCGGCCTCGGGGGGGAGGAGGATCTCCCGCCCGGCCAGCCGCTCGGCCTGGTCGATCGTCTCGACGCCCTCGAGCTTGAGGATGAAGTTGTTTTTGTAAGGGACGAGGGACTCGACCCCGTATTCCCGCGGCCCTTCCGGGCCGCTCACGAAAACCTTAAAAAAAAACCCTTGGGCGGAAGACGCCCCGCCCATTGGGCCCTGACTTCCCCCCGGCGGCCCTGGCTTCGGAGGATCGTTCCAAGACGGCGCACCTCAGCCTTTCTCGATGATTTCGAGGTTGAAACGGCGTTTCAGCTTCATCCCGGCCGCCCCGAGGATGATCCGGATGGCCCGGGCCGTCCGACCCTGTTTGCCGATGACTTTGCCGAGGTCTTCGGGGGCGACTTTGAGCTCGAGAATCGTCGTCTGTTCGCCTTCGAGCTGGGACACGAGGACCCTATCGGGTTGGTCGACGAGAGCTTTGGCAATGAGTTCAACGAGCTCCTTCACGGGTGACCTCCTTTACGATGTCTTCAGTTTGGCGAGGAGCGATTTGACGGTCGCCGAGGGTTTCGCCCCCCGGTCGAGCCAGAACTTCGCTTTGGCGAGATCGATCCTGACTTCGGGGGGCTCCGTGCATGGGTCGTAAGATCCGATGATCTCCTTGGCCTTGCTCTGGCGGGGCTTGCGGGAATCCATAACCGCGATCCTGTAAGCCGGTTTGCCCTTGGCCCCGAATCTCATCAAGCGCAGCGTCATCATGGGTCGTTAATCCGTTCTAATGAAATGATTTATAGATTCTAGCCAAAAACCCGGCCCGAGTCAACAGAAAATTCGGCCGGAAAGTCGGCCGCCGGGAGGCGTTGACTTTTCGCCCCCTTTGGGCTACCTTGAACAGGATTCGGCATGGACGCGTCCGGCCGAGAGGACGGGAAAGGAGGCCGCGGATGTTTCTTTTCGGGACGGTCGGCCCGCAGGAGCTGCTTCTCGTCCTGCTCATCGTGATCATCATCTTCGGGGCCCGGAAGCTTCCCGAGCTTGGAAAATCGCTCGGGGAGGGGATCCGCAATTTCAAGAGTTCGATCGGCGGAAAAGACAAGGACAAGGCCAAGGAATCGTCGGACGAAAAATCTCCTCCCTCCGCCAAGGACTGATGCAACGGACCCTCGAAAAGCTCATCCAGGACCGCCTCGATGAGCAGGCCAAGCTCCGCGAAAACATCGCCGAGATCGGCCGGCTGAGCGGGGACCTCTCCCGCTTCCGGAGCGAGATCGAAAAGGCTCTTGTCCTTCCCTCCGGGAAGCCGTTCCGACGCCCCTCCTCCGGCGGCGGCCCGGACACGCTCCGCCTCCTGGCCCGGACGGCCGCTCTCGTCGAAGCTCTGGCCGAAGCCCTATCCTCCCTGGCCGGCCGTCTGGACAGCCTGGCCGACGCCCGGGACAGGGAATGGGACGCCCTGGGCAGCAACCATGTCGGGATGGTCATCAAGGGCCTGGAGTGGCGGATCGACCGCCTGGCCCAAGCCTACGAGGACGCCGCGGCCCTGATGAGGACCTCGGCCCGGCTCAAGGAACAGCTCGGCCGGCTGCAGGCCGCCCTAGAGGCGAAAGAGCCGCCCTCCTCCGAATCCGTAAAAGCCGTCCTCGAACCGGTCGAGGATTGGGGATATCTCCGCTTCGAGAACCGTTTCCGGGGAACGCCGGAGGAGATCAAGCGCCGCCAGGCGGCTTATGTCTCCCTGTTTCCGGCCGAGGGCCCCGTCCTCGACCTCGGCTGCGGGCGGGGCGAGTTTCTCGAGCTCCTCCGCGAGAGGGGGCGCTCGGGCTCGGGCGTCGACCTCAACGAGGCCATGGTCGGAACCTGCCGCGGCCGAGGACTGGAAGTCGCCCGTCAAGGCCTCCTCGAAGCCCTGGCCGCCAAGCCGGACGGCTCGCTCGGCGGGATTTTTTCCGCCCAAGTCATTGAGCATCTCCCGCCGGCCGGCCTCCGCCGTCTCGTCGAACTGGCTTTCGCCAAGCTCGCCCCGGGGGGACTCATCGTCCTCGAAACCGTGAATCCCCTCTCCGTCTTCGCTCTCGTCCAGATCTATTTTCTCGACGCGACCCACCGGGCTCCCGTCCATCCCGAGGCCCTCCGCTTTCTCCTCGAAGCCTCGGCCTTCGAGGAGGTCGAGATCCAGCCCGTCGGCGACCTGGCCTCGGAAAAGCTCGAGCCTCTTCCCGGAGCGGACGCGACGGCGAGCCTTCTCAACCGCAACATCGACCGACTCAACGCCCTTCTCTTCGCCGCTCCGGGATACGCGGCCGTCGGAAGGAAGAAAGCCCGGTGACGGTCGCCGCGGGATTCGACCTCGGGGGGACGCAACTCAAATACGGCCTGGTCGACGAGAAGGGGACGATTCTCCTCAAGGACAAGGTCGACACGCCCAAGGGCATCCAAGACCTCATCGCCCTGTTCGGCCGGGTCTACCGCGAGCTTCGGGCGAAGTCCCCGCGCCCCGTCGCGGCCGTGGGCTTCGGGATTCCGGGCACCTACGACCTCCGCCGGAAGAGGATCCTCCAGTCGCCCAACTATCCAGCCCTGGACGGGTATGACCTCGACCCGGCCCTGGCCCGCGAGATCGACGTCCCCTTCCAGGTGGACAACGACGCCAACATGGCGGCCTACGGCGAGTGGGTCGCCGGCGCGGGCCGGGGCGTCGAAAGCCTCGTCCTGCTGACGATCGGGACGGGAATCGGCGGCGGGCTCATTCTCGGCGGAAGCCTGTGGCGGGGCCGGTGCGGATACGGCGGCGAGATCGGCCATATCATCGTCCGTCCCGACGGCGAGCGGTGCGCCTGCGGACTCCAGGGCTGCCTGGAAACCGAAGCTTCGGCTCCGGCCATCGTCCGCAAATACCAGGCCCTCGCCGGGAGGCCGGAGGAAGTCACGGCCGAGGAGGTCTACCGCCGGGCCAAGGCGGGCGAGGAGGCGGCCCGCGGGGCTTTCGCCCAAGCGGGGTATTATCTGGGGATCGGCCTGGGGATCGTCATCAATCTCCTCAACCCGGCCAAGATCCTCCTCGGCGGCGGGGTCATGACGACCGGCGAATTCCTCCTCGAACCGGCGGTCGCCGAGGCCCGGAACCGGTCTTACAGGCAATCCTTCGCCTGCGTTGCGGTCGAGCGGGCGGCCCTGGGAAACGACGCGGGGCTGATCGGAGCGGCCGCCTGGGCCCGGGCGAACCGCGACTAGCTTCCGAAGCTTCGGGCAGCTCGGCATAAGGAGGATCCATGTGGAAGAAGCCTTTCGCCATCTCGTTCCTGATCTTCTTCCTCGGGGGGTCGGCCGTTCCGGGGTTCGCCGAGCGGCAGACGGGTTCGATCTTCGGGACGGTGACGGACAAGGATAAGAACCCTCTTCCCGGGGCTATGGTCGAGATCGAGGGTCCGGCCGTCATGGGAAAGCGGAGCTACGTGACCTCGGAAACGGGCATTTTCCGCTTCGCCGCCCTCCCCCCCGGACCGTACGACATCCGGATCGAGATGCCGGGCTTCAAAACCCTGAATCAGAGGGGGATCTTCGTCCGCGTCGGCCGGACGAGCCGGGCGGACATCGTCCTCGAAGAATCGAGCATCGAGGAAGAGATAACGGTCGTCACCGAGTCGCCGGGCGTCGATGTCCTCTCCTCCCGAATGGGCGTCAACCACTCCTCCGCCTTTCTGTCTTCGATCCCCTTGAACCGCAACCTCGGCGATATCCGGAACATCGCCCCTGGTGCCGTCGCCGGAGCCGCCGGCGAATCCCGGTCGTCGGCCATCCTCGGCGGGACGGTCCGCGGCCAGCTCTATGCCCTGGACGGTTTGCCCTTGAACGACCCGGCCACGAACGAGGCCATGGCCGAAATCAATCCCGACATCTTGGAAGAAATCGAATTCGAACTCGGGGCCCACCCGGCCGAAGTCGGGCCGGTAGAATCGACTTACATCAACATCGTCACCAAAAGCGGCGGCAACTCGCTCTCGGGCGGGTTGAATTATTATTACACCGGAGAAAGCCTGACCCAAAACCTCTTCTCAGCCGAGCAGATCAAGGCCATGAATGTCAATCCTCCGGAGAATTACGCCGATTTCAAGGATGTCTCGCTCAGCCTCGGAGGGCCGGTCGTCAAGGACAAGATCTGGGTCTTCCTCAACGGCCGCCGCCAGGTCTGGGAGCAGGCCAATCCCTACGCCCCGGAAAACAGGATGAAAGCCCTCGGCTTCACGGACGAGGGCAAAATCGGGCATTACGACATATCCCACGAGGATGGGATGGCCTTCGGGAAGCTGACCCTCCAGGCTTCGAAATCCGTTCGGTACACGGGCCTGCTCCATTACAACCAGATTTACGAGCCCGTCGACCGAAACTCGATCGGTCCGGACACCCCCTACGAACGCCTCCGGGCCCGGGATCGCGAGAATACCGCCGCGACGACCCATCAGTTCAACGTCTTCCTCGACCAGAACACGTTCCTTGACCTCCGGGGAGGCTTCATCCGCCGCGCCATCCCGCTCCGATCGATGACTCCCGATGATTACACGTATTACGACAGCGCCCAGAAAATCACCTGGGGTTCGGCCGATTACAGCGATGAACAAATCCGCAAAAAGACGGTCGGCTCGGCCTCGATCACCCGTTTCCAAGACGGTTTTCTCGGGGCCAACCACGAGTTCAAGGCCGGCGCGGAGTTCGAACGGAGCGAGAACCGCCGGGACTGGTACCGGCGGAATCCCTACGAAGCCTACTGGATGGACTATGCCGCCGGCGATCCCTACTATTACTCAACCAAGGACCGTCTCGGGCGACTGCGCATCTGGACCTCCACGCCCGAGGCCGGAGTCCGGGACGTCCTCGACGATGTCCGGAGGTTCTCGGCGTTCGTCCAGGATGCGGCGGCGGCCGGCCGTTTGACCCTGAATGTCGGCCTCCGATTCGACTACGCCCGGCAAGACGAGCCTGGGCAATCGCGGCCTCAGCTCCGATACGAGGCCCGGCCGCCGATGCTGAACCCGTCGATCACCGATCCCAATGCCCTGATCATCGCACTGAGCCATCAGCTCTCTGCCATGGGCCGGGTTTCGCCCTGGGACGAATTGACCACTCCCGACAAGCAGTCGGTCGAATTCGCGACCCTGTCTCCGCGGCTCGGCCTCGTCTACGACATCTTCGGCAACGGCCGGACGGCTCTTAAACTGTCCTATGCCCGCACCTATGAGCCCATCTGGACGGCCAAATACGACGGCTCGCAAATCTTTGGGCCGGGCGCGATCGATTATGTTTGGCACGACCTGAACGCGAACAGGTTGATGGATCTTCCCGGTCCGGACGCGTACGTCCTCACGTCCTGCCCAGAACGGGATCCGAACTACGCCTTTTATCCTCCCGATCTCAAAGCGCCCTGTTTGGACGAATTCCTGGCCGGCCTCGAACACGAGGTCTTCCAGGACTTCAAAATCGGTTTTGGGCTCATCCGCAAAATCAGCCGAAACATCGTCGAGGATTGGGATCACGCGAACGGCTACGACATCACGGCCGCCGACGCCGTCGGATTGATCTGGCTTCCGTTCACGCTCGTCGATCCGGGCTGGGACGGCCAATTCCAAACGACCGACGACCAAGACCTCACAATCTACGGCCTCAGAAAAGGCCGACCTGCTCCGGTCCGGCAAGCCGGCAATCCCCCCGAGGCCGAAAGAAATTACTGGGCCGCCGTCCTCAGCTTCGACAAGCGGCTATCGAACAACTGGCAGATCAAGGGCTCAATCCTCTACAGTTCGTTCAGGGGCAACTGCGATCCCGGATACGGCCCGACCGAGGGCGAGACGGCCATGTTCGACAATCCGAACACCCTTATCAACGCGCACGGCGCTTTGAGCTACGACCGCCCGCTCCAGGTCAAGATTATCGGGACCTACGTGCTCCCCCGCGACTTCATCATCAGCGCCTACGCCCAATACTGCTCCGGGCGTCCATGGGGCCGCACTCTGGCCCGGGTTTATTTTCCGGCCGACCTCCATGGGTTCGGCACATATTCCGTTTTCAGCGCCGTGAACGCCGAGAGTCCGGGCTCGCGCCGTGATCCCCCCTCCGTCAACCTCGATCTCCGCCTCGAAAAGACGCTCAACCTCAGACGCTTTGCCAAGCTCGGCTTCTACCTGGACATCTTCAACGTGCTGGGAAGGAGCGGCCTCAACGTCAATCAGGACCCGGCGGGCTCTCTTCGCTACGACCAAACAACCGCGTCCTATGCGCCCTCCTCGACCTTCGGCCAAATCATCAGCCTCTACGGCGTCCGGTCTTTCCGTCTCGGCGCGCGGGTGAGCTTCTGAAAAAAAGGCCGGGGCTTTTCATTTCAAGACGAGGACTTTCCTCAGCGTTTCCCCTCCGGTCCGGTTGGCCAAGGTCAGGATGAACTGGTCCTTGCCCTGGCCGAGACGGGCGATGGCCGCCGGATCGTCGACGGCGAAGGCGAATTCGTGGACATGGTTCTTCTTGCTCTTGGATTCGAGCTCGCTCTCGACGAGGACGACCTCGAAACTCGTCTTCGTCTCCCAGACCAGGGCTTTCTTGGCGTCGCGGAGCTCGAGGGCGACGTCGAACGTCGTGACCATCCGCTCGCCCTCGGATTTGAACCAAATCCGGGCGTAAGGAAGCTCGACCCGGACGACCCCCTCGATCCGCTCGCTCGTCCGCACGGCGATCTTGAGCCCGGCCTGATAATCGAAGAACTTCTTTTCCGCGGCGAACGTCTTCTGAGCCTCGGCCTGGGCGAGGTTCAGGGCATGCATGTACATCAGGTTGAGCTCCCGGAGGGCGGTCAGGTCGTAAGTCACCAGCTTGAACCGGCCCGTGCAGCCGTCGTCGAGGAAAACGACCGGGAAATTGCCGTAATACCACGTCTCCCCGCATCGCCCGTAGGCGTCCCGGCCGGCGGGGTTCGTCAGCCGGTCCATCGGCGGCCCGAAGAGAATCCAGATCCGGCCGCGGTCGGTCAGCCAGCCCGGAATCCCCTCGCCGAGGAAAATCTCGGTCGCTTTCTGGATCCTCTCCTCGTACTCCATTTTGAACTCGTTCTCTTCGGTCAGGGGATCCGGGTCCCGGCGCTTCCAGAATTCCTCGATGAGTCCGTCCTTGTCCGAATCGGGCGTCTCGAGGAAGATTTTCCGCTCCTCGGAAGTGATGATGTAGCGGACTTGGCTCAGGAATTCGGCATACGGCGGGGCCAGGTTTTTCTCGAGGTTGTAGAGGCGGCACCCCCCCGCCGAGGCCAATAAGACAAGGGCGGCGAAGATGGTCCGGCGAATCGAAGGCTTCATTTCTTCTCCTTCAGGGCGGCCAGTTTCTTCTTGATTTCGGGCTGGTCCGGGTTGATCCCGACGGATTTTTCCCAGACGGCAACCGCCTCGGCCGTTTTGCCGAGCCCGAGATACGCCTCGCCGATCAGGTTCAAGACCGGGGCGTTGACTCCGAAGGACGAGGCCGCCCGGTCCAGGGTGTCGAGGGCCGTCTTGAAGCGGCCGGTCTTGAGATACGCCCTCCCCGCGGCGAGAAAGATCTCGTAAACCGGCTTGTGGTCCGGGGCGAGAAAGGGCTCGACAAGGGGGAGGACGAGGGAGTCCTCTCCGAGGGTTTCGTACACTCCGGCCAAGGCGACGACGGTGTCGACCTCGCCGGGAGCCCGTCGACTGGCCCGTTCGAGAAGGGCTTTCGCCTCGGCCAGCCGGCCGAGACCGAGGAGTTGGGTCCCGAGGATCCGGTCGTAGATCGGGTCGCCCGACGGGGGCATGAGCTTCACGAAAATCCAGGGCCGGGGAACGGCTTCGGCGTGGGTCAGGTCGAACTCTTCCGTCCCGGCGATGACCTCCCGCCCTTCCACGGCCAGGATGGCCCGGAAGAGATAATGGGCGGGAGGGAGGTCCTTGAGGAGCCTCTCTTCGACGACGTTCGGCAGGTCGGGATAGGCGGCAAGCGGCCGGCTCCAGGAGACGGGAGGCGATCCCTCCCGAGTCAGGGAGTATCGGATTTCCGCGGCCTCGCGCTGGGCGTCGGACAGGCCGAAGACCTGGAACGCGGCGACCAGGCTGTCGTTCCGGGTGAGGACCCGGTTGGGCTGGAAGTAGACCTGGGTCGATCCGTACTGGAAGGGCTTCAGGAGCCTTTTCCCCGGGTCGGCCTTCTGGCCCCGGTACCCGAGGAGAGGGACCGTCATCTGGACGCCGGGCCCGTCGGGCGGGACGACGACGGTCTGCTCGAGCGAGGTGAATTCCTTGGAGACCTCGTTCTTGACGAGGACCGAGACCCGGTACGTCCCCGGGAGGAGGGGAAAAAGGTCGTGGATGTCGAACGGCGAACTGGAACGCTGCCGCATCTCGGCCTCGGTCATCGAGACATTGGCCGTCTTCTCGAACTGGTAGACGGCGGGCCCGTCGGGGACGGAAACCGTGCCGTTGATCCGGAAGGTCGTGCTGTATTTCCCCCCGTATTCCCCGACCGAAAGCTTCCGGGGTTCGACGGCATAGTGGACGAAATAGGGGCCTCCGGGATCGCGGACGACCTTGACCGCGGTCTCGCTGTCGAGGTAGTTGGCCGTGTACTCGACCTCGACGACGTCCTTGTACTGGAGGAACTTGGAGGCGTACTTGGACTCGACCAGGTCGCGGGCCGAGTTTTCGACCCTCTGGATGAGGAGGTCGGAGGCCAGGGACGGGCGGCCCGACATCCCCCCGCTCTCGCCCGGGATGAGGGAGACCGAGACGTCGGCCAGTTGGGGGTCGATCTCCCGGAGCTGGTCATAGGCGGCTTGGTAGTCGACGGCGTCGCCCATATAGGCCGCGAGCAGGGCCATCGGGCCGTCCTTGGCCGGGCTGTAGAGTTTGTAGTCGCCCTGATTGCCTTCCTGGAAAAAAACGAGGTTGAACCCGGCCGGAAGCCCGGCCGCGGCCTTGTCCTGGTAGAACCAGATCTCGGTGTTGTAGACCCCCGGCTTGCTGTCGAAGCGGGTGACGTCGTTCGGCTCGCCGAGGATG
>VGJF01000046.1 GCA_016867585.1 Candidatus Aminicenantota bacterium
CGTCCGGGGCGTCGATGTCTACGACCCGACGACGGGAGAGATCCGCTCCCATGGAACGGACGACATCGCCTGCTGGTTCATCGATACGGATTATAATGGGGAAAGCTTTTTCGTCCGTCAGGCTTGTTTCACCGGCGCGGATGAGCCCTACGAGAAGCTCAGAAGAGCGCTGAGGGCGGAAATCGACGAGGCGGCCTGGGCGGCCTTGTCTGCCACCAAGAGCTATCCTTTTGACCCGCCCAAGACCGGAAAAATCGCCGTCAAGGTCATCAACCACTACGGCGACGAAGTCATGAAGGTGTATCCGTTATGAAATCGGAACTCCATTAGAGGAGCAAGCGCGATGAAAGGCCATAAGACGGAAGCGATGGATGTTTTGAAAAAAAATGCACGTTTCTTGAAGAAAGAATTCGGAGTTAAGAGGATTTTCCTTTTTGGATCATTTGCCAAGGGAACGGCGCGAAATGAAAGTGATATCGATCTCATCGTCGACCTTGAGAAACCTCTCGGTTTGAGGTTCATCGAAATGGCCGATTTTTTAGAGGAGGTCCTCGATTGTAAGGTAGATATCATGACATATAGATCTTTTCGAAGAGGATTTCGGATTCCGAGATACAAGCATATAGCAGAGGATATTAACCGGAGCATTATTCATGTTCAATCACAGGGATAGAGACTATCTTGGCGATATCAGGGAAGCGATTCTGAGAATTCTTGATTACTCGAAAGATCAGGATTACAGAAGCTATCTGAAGGACAAAAAGACTCAGGATGCGATTCTTCGGAATCTTGAGGTGATCGGCGAAGCCGCCAAGAAGATTTCCTCTAAGATGAAGAGCGAGAACGTAAAAATACCGTGGAGGAACATGGCCGGATTGCGCGACAAGCTTATTCATCATTATTTCGGCGTCAAGCATGAGGTCATTTGGGAAGTCAAGAAAGAATTGCCGAAAATTCTTGATTTGATTAACGATATGTTGAAGAAGATTCCCAAGATCAACAATTCTTTCCGGGCAAAATAAATTCGTCGATCTCTCTTGACAAACGCCTTCCGGAGGATTACCTTATCAATGGTGAACAAAATGGTGAACACAACGCGCCGGGAACTCACCCCCCGCCAGGAGGCCGTCCTCCGGGCCGTCGAGGGCTTCATCCTGGAGCACGGCTACGGGCCGACCGTCCGCCAATTGGGGAGGCTCGTCCGCCTGGCCAATCCCTCGGCCGTCTTCAAGCACCTCGGGAGCCTCGAGCGCAAGGGCTACCTCAGGCGGGAGAGGGGAGAGCTCCGGGTCGCCGGCTTTCCCTCGGCCCTCGAGGCCCGTCTCCGGGTGCCCTTGGCCGGCGTCGTCCCGGCCGGCCCGGCCCGAGAGGCTTTCGAGGCTTCCGGGGAGGCCATGGACATCCCCGACTGGATGCTCGGCCGCCGCCGGGGCAACGTCTTCTGCATCCGGGTCGAAGGCAAGAGCATGATCGACGCCTACATCGACGACGGCGACCACGTCCTCCTCGAGCGGACGGCGACGACGAACCCGGGGGAGATGGTCGTGGCCATGCTCGAGGACGGGTCGGTCACCCTCAAGAGGCTCAGGCGGGATGACGGCCGGACCTTTCTCGTGCCCGAGAACCCGGCCTACCAGCCCATCCCGGCCGACAACCTGAGGATTCTGGGGAGGGTCATCGGGGTCCTGAGGAAGTACTGATGAAGGAGATTGCCGCGATGGTCCGCTCCTCCGGAAAGGGCGTATCCTCTCCGGAGATTCCAGAGGACGCGCGGCCGTTTTTTATGGGGACACGGCGGAGGCCCTGTCCCCCTTGTCAGGAATAGCTCGCGGATATGCGGTTCATCGTCCACGTCGACATCGACGCCTTTTTCGCCGCCGTGGAGGTCCTCCTCAACCCCGCCCTGGCCGGCAAGCCGCTCATCGTCGGGGGCCTGCCCCACGAACGCGGCGTGGCCTCGACCTGCTCCTACGAGGCCCGCCGCTTCGGCGTCCACTCCGGGATGGCCCTCCGGACGGCCTTCAAGCTCTGCCCCCAGGCCGTCTTCGTCCGCGGCAACTCCCAGCTCTACCAGACGTTCTCCGAGAGGTTCTTCCGCATCCTCCGCGACTACTCCCCGGACGTCGAGGAGACCTCGATCGACGAGGCCTATCTCGACTTGACCCGCTGCCGCCCGATCTACCCTTCCTTCTCGGCCGCGGCCCGGGAGATGAAGGCCCGGGTCGAGCGCGAGACCGGGCTTTCGGTCTCGGTCGGGGTCGGCCCGAACAAGATCCTGGCCAAGCTGGCGACGAGGAAAGCCAAGCCGGGGGGTTACTTCGAGATCGAGCCCGGCCGGGAGGAGAAATTTCTCCGCGACGTCGGCATCGAAAGCCTCCCCGGCATCGGACCCAAGACCCAGGTCCTCCTCCGGATGCTCAATATCCACAAGCTCGGCGAGCTCTGGGGCCTGCCGCGTCCAACCCTCCGCGGCATCTTCGGCCTGGGGGGGGACGACATCTACCTCCAGTCGCGGGGGATCGACAGCCGCCCCCTGACGACCTCCGGCCTTCCCAAATCGGTCTCCCGGGAGACGACGTTTCTCCAGGACCTCTGGGACCGGCGGCTTCTCCTCGCCCACCTGGCCTATCTCTGCGACCGCCTCACCCTCGCCCTCCGCCGGGATCATCTCTACGCCCATGTCATCGAGGTCAAGGCCCGCTACGCGGACTTCAAGACCGAGGGCCGCCGCCGCCTTTTCCTCACCCCTCGCCAGGAGATGGCCGATATCTACAAGATCGCCGAGGAGCTCTTCCTCGGCCTCTGGGAAGGCTCGCGCCTGGCCCTCCGCCTCGTCGGGGTCAAGGCTTCCGACCTCGTCCAGGTCCGGCCCCTGTCGCTTTTCGAGTCCTGGTCCGACCGGCACGAGCGGCTGGGGTCGGCCGTGGACCGGGTCCGCGACAAATACGGCTTCGGCGCCGTCCTCACCGGCCGGGAAAAAATGCTCGACGAAGTCTATCCCTTCGAGCGGAAGCGCGGCTTCGTCCTCAAGACGGCCTCGCTCACGAAGTGACGGACCGATGTACGTCCCCCTCCGCGTCCATTCCGTCTTCAGCCGGGGGCGGGGCGGGGCGACGCTCGAGGATCTGGCCTGGTGGTTCACCCGGAAGAAAGTCCCGGCCGGGGCCCTGTCCGACGTGGAGAAGCTCTACGGCTGGGCGAAGTGGAAGCGGGCCTCCGCGGCGGCCGGTTTCGCCCCCCTCTTCGGCTGCGAAATCGAAGTCGGCGGCGGGCGCTTTCTCTTCCTGGTGAAAAGCCGGGAGGGCTACGGGAATCTCATGGAAATCCTCAACCGCCGCGAAATCCGCGAAGGCGCCGGCTGGGAGGGGCTGGCGGCGGTTTACATCCCCGGACCGAAAGAGGGCCCGCCAAAGAAGGGGGACAGGATCGGAATTCCAGAGAATTCCGATCCTGTCCCCCGCTTTGCGTCTTTTCGAGACGGTCCGTCGGCCGGCGACATCTACATCGGGGCCGACTTCTTCAACATGGAGAGGGCCCGATCGCTGGCCCGGTCCCTTGCCCTGCCCCTCGTCTGGGCCAACCCCCTCAAGTATGTCCGCTCTCCCGAACGCCTGGTCCTCCTCCATGCCTTCGACAAAAAAATTCCCTATCCGCCGGCCTGGGAGAAACTTCGTCGCACCGTCCGCCTCTTCGGCCCCGACCAGGAGGAGGCGGCCCTCCGGAAGTTTGGGCCCGAGGTCGGCGAGGCCTTCCGCCGGACCTTCGAGGTCGCCGAGAAGGCCCGCTTCGAGTTCGCCGCCGTCGTCCCGCCGCTGCCGGCCGACATCTTCCCCGTCACGCTCCGCGACGAGGTCCGTTCCCGCCTCCGGACCGCCAAAGACCTCTCCTGGGCCGAGCGGGAGCGGGCCAAGCGGGAGCTCGCGGTCATCGAAAAATCGGGCTTCGCTCCATACTTCCTCATCGTCCACGACGTCGTCGGCTTCGCCCGCCGAAACGGCATCCTCCACAACCTCAAGGGCTCGGGAGCCTCGTCTTTCCTGGCCTGGTTGCTCGGCCTGTCCCACGTCAACCCCGTCGCCTTTGACCTCTACTTCGAGCGCTTCCTCAACCCCGGACGCGACGACCCGCCCGACATCGACCTCGACTTCGACTCCCGCTTCCGCGACAAGGTCCTGGCCTACGTCCTCGAGACGTACGGCCGGGGCCGGACGGGGGCGGCCTTCGTCTGCAGCCTCAAGGACTTCCGGGCCCGTTCGGCGCTCTACGAGACGGCCCGGGCCATGGGACTTCCGCCGGAGGAGTGCCGGGCGCTCAGCCGGCGGGCGCCCTACTTCGCCGAGCCCGACTATCTGCGCAAGGCCGAGCCGCCCGCCGGCTGTCTCGAGGTCTGGAAGCTGGCCGCCGAGCTCGGAGGCGTCCACAGCGAGGTCTCCCTCCATGTCGGCGGCGTCATCCTGACGCCCTCGCCGGCCGACCGCTGCCTCCCGCTCGAAAAGTCGGCCAAGGGTTTTCCGATGTCCCACTACGACCGCGACGCCGTCGAGGACCTGAAACTCATCAAGCTCGACCTCCTCTCGGTCCGGGGCCTGGCGGCGATTTCGGCGGCGAAGGCCGGGCTCGGCCTGGCGGAGATCCCTCCGGCCGACCCCAAGGCCTATGCCCTCCTTAAAAGCGCCCGGACGATCGGCTGCTTCCAGGTCGAGAGCCCGGCGATGATGAACCTTCTCCGCCGGATGAGGCCCGGCGACATCCGCGACCTCACGGCCGCCCTGGCCCTCATCCGGCCCGGCCCGACCGAGAGCGGGATGAAGGAGAAGCTCCTCCGGAGCCGCGAGGGGAGAGGAGTGGCCGGCGATCCTGTTCTGGCGAAAATTCTCCCCGAGACCGACGGGCTTCTCCTTTACGAAGAGCAGGTCATGCAGGTCGCCGAGCGCGTGGCCGGGATGACCCCCGAGGAGGGGGACCTCCTCCGCAGAAGCCTCAGGGCGAAGGGGGAATCGCCCAAGGCCGTCCTCCGCGGCCGCTTCTTCCAGGAGGCCCGCGAGCGCGGCTATGCCGGGGCCGAGGTCGAGCGGCTC
This sequence comes from Candidatus Aminicenantota bacterium, assembly GCA_016867585.1. Taxonomy (GTDB): domain Bacteria; phylum Acidobacteriota; class Aminicenantia; order Aminicenantales; family UBA4085; genus JAAZPG01. The sequence continues at coordinate 5,079 of VGJF01000046.1, forward strand.
TGGCAGACGATGGAGAAGTTCTCCTCCTACGCTTTCAACAAGGCCCACAGCGCCTCGTACGCGGCCATGGCCTACCAGGCCGTCTACCTCAAGGCCCGCCATCCCGTGCCCTACCTGGCCGCCGTCCTCAACGCCGGCGGCGGCTACTACATGCTCTCCGAGTACATCGAAGAGGCCAAGCGCCTGGGAATCCGGATCCTGGGGCCGGACGCCAACCGCAGCGGCTACGGGTTCGAGGTCGAAGGCGAGGCCGTCCGCGTCGGCTTCACCTCGATCAAGGGGCTGGCCCTCCGGACGGCGGAGAAGGTCATCGAGGAGCGAACGGCCGGAGGCGCATTTCCGACGCTCGAGGATTTCATCGCCCGGGTCCACGTTTCGAAGGCCGAGCTATTCACCCTCATCAAGGCCGGCGTGTTCGACTCTCTCGAGGCCCAGCGGACCCGCCAGATCCTCCGCTACTTCCAGGGGCTCCCCGGCGTCGAGGTGACATCCGACCTGGACGCCCGGGAAAAGGCCAAGCAAATCGTCGAGTCCCTGGGCTTCAGCCCCGACGGCGACCCCCTGGCCCTCTACGAGGGGAAGCGGCCGGATTTGCGGGTCAGGGACCTGCGGAGGCGCGTCGGGGAGAGGGTCGAGCTCGTCCTCCGGCTCGTCGACGCCCGCGGCCGGGAGGCGAACGGAAAACGCACCTACTTCTATCTCTTCGAGGACGAGACGGGCCTCCTCGAGGGGATCGGCGACCGGAAGTGCCTGACCGTCGGCGAGCCGCCCGTCTGCTGCCTTCGGGGCGAGGTCCGGGCCGACGGCCGGGGCGGGGTCAAGATTTTCGACTGCGCCTTCCTCCGGGCGTTTTAAGAGTTTGAGGCCCCGGAGGATTATGGCATAATCCTCCCGAAAATAGCCCGAACGTCGCCGAAGGAGAGAGCGGATGAACGAAAGAACGGTTCTTTATGTTGGCGAGGCGGCCTCCGACTTCGTCCTCAAGGACCAGGACAAGCTGGAGGTCCGCGGGTCGCCTTCATCAAGGTCTATGAGATCCCGCAGCTCCCGGACATCGAAGAGATCCTCGATGTCATGAAACGGATGTGAGGCTCCCGTGGAGGTCCAGGAAGCCATCGCCCGAAGACGGGCTTACCGGTCGCTGGCCCCGGTCGTCATTCCCGACGACCTCATCCTCGACCTGGCCCGGCAGGCCCGGCTCGCGCCGTCGTGCAACAACAACCAGCCCTGGCGGTTCGTCTTCGTCCGCGACCCGGCGAAGCTGGCCGAATTGCACGCCGCCTTGAACAGCCCGGGGAACGACTGGGCCCGGACGGCCTCGATGATCGTCGCCGTTTTCAGCCGCAGGGAAGACGATTGCCTCATCAAAGAGCGCGAGTACCATCTGTTCGACACGGGGATGGCCTCGGCGTTCCTCATCCTCCGGGCGACCGAGCTCGGATTGGTCGCCCATCCGATCGCCGGCTTCAGCCCGAAAAAAACGCGCGAGGTCCTCGGCATCCCCGAGCCATTCCAGGTCATCACCCTGATCAATATCGGGGTCAAGTCCGCCGGCATCAACCCCGGCCTCAGTCCGAAGCAGGTCGAGCAGGAGACGACCCGCCCGGCTCGCCGGCCTCTCGGCGATTTCGCTTTCTTGGACGGTTTCGGCCGGCCGATTTCAGAGGCATAGGCCGCCGCCCTCCCGAAGGTTTGCGCGGGGCCGTCCGGAAAACATTCGGACGACTCGGCTTCGCGTCATGTCCGGCTTCCGGCGGAGAAGGCCTCGTCGACCATGGCCAGATAATTGGCCGGGGGGACATAACTCGGGATCGAATTGCCCGAGCCGACGGCGAATCGCCCCCGGGGTCCGCAGACTTCGATCAATCGGCGGGTCCGGCGCCGGACGTCGGCCGCCGTCCCGGCCGAGAGGATGTTCACGTCGACGCCTCCCAAGACGGCCGTCGCGGAGCCGTAACTTTCTTGGAAGGCCTCGGCCGGCAGAATGGCGTCCTCGAACGAATGCTTGCCGTCGATCCCCACGTCGTCGACGAGGTCCCCCATGATCGAGGCCAAATTCCCGCAGGAATGGAGAAAATAGGCCAGGCCGCGATCATGGGCCAGGGCGGCGAAACGCTTGTGCCAGGGCAGGATCCAGCGCCGGAGGTCATCGGGAGAGACGAACGTCCCCGTCTTGTAGCCGAGATCGTCGCCGGGGAAAAGGGCGACAAGGCCGGGAAGGCCGACGAGGTCCTCGTAAAAAGCGGACATCAACCCGCCGATCCGGGCGGCGACGGCCTGGACGAGTCCGGGGTCGTCGACAAGCGCCAGGCAGAGCCCCTCGACGGACATGATCCAGCTGAGATGTTCGAAAACCCCGCCGGCATGGCAAGCCATGAATCCCATCCCTTCGGGAAGATGACGGGAGATGTACTCGAAGGGAAAAAAATCCATGTCCTCGGCCCTCGGCCAGGGATAGCGTTCGAATTCTTCCCAATTTCGGATTTCTCCGCGGTGCTCGTCGGCCCAGTCGCGGCCACCGGAGGAAGCGGTCGGGTCGGCGGCCCGGACCTTCGGCTCGACGAACGGGAGCCCGGCTTCGAAACGGACGACGTCGTAGCCGAGACAGCGCCAAAAGGCGATGAAATTGTCCAGCCAGGCCGCTTGGGCCTCGCGGCCCGGCCCGAAGGCGCGCCAACCCCTCCCCAAGAGATCCGTGACGACCGGTCTCATGACCGCCTCATCGACGAGATATTCGACGAGAGGGACGGAGCCGCTCCTCCGGCCGAGAAGGGTATCGATGAAGCGCCGTCCGTCGGGCCGGGGACGGCGGAGGGGGAGGTGTTTCAGTCCCATGCCCGGGAAGCGCCTTAAACGAGGAGTTCGGCCGGGATCGGCCGGAGGTTGTAGGTCGAGGCCATGCTCCGGCCGTAGGCCCCGGCTTGGAGGACGGCGAGGATGTCGCCGGGCCTGGGCACGGGAAGGAGGAGGTCCTTGCCGAAGATGTCGCCCGTCTCGCAGAGATGGCCGGCGACGGTGACCCTTCGTCTCGGCCTCTCGGCGATCCGTCCGGCGTTCACGATGGCGTGGCGGGCTTGTCCGTAGACGGCCGGCCGGGGGATCGTGTTGAACGTCCCGCCGTTGACGCAGGCGAAGAGGTGTCCGTAGCTCGTCTTGACGTATTCGACGCGAAGCAGGAGAACGCCGGCGTCGGCGAGCCAATATTTTCCCGGCTCAACGACGAGGGCCTTGAGGGACAGCCCGGCCTTCCGGACCATCCGGCCGATGGCCCGAACGTAGGCTTCGACCGGAAAGAGGCCGTCCGCCCGGTGATACCGCGGTCCGAATCCGCCGCCGAAATCGAGAAACTCGAGGTCGAATCCGGCGGCGGCGAGCTCCCCGGCCTTGCCGATCATCCGATCGACGGACTCGAGGACGGCGGGGAAATCGGCCTTGACCCAGCCCGAGCCGAGGTGCTGATGGAGGCCGATGGGGAGAAACCCGCATTCCCGGGCTTTCCGGAAAGCGCCGAGGACGCGCCTTTCCTCGACGCCGAACTTGATCGGCGTCCCGTCAACCGAGCGCGAGCCGGCGGTGATGACCTTGGGATTGAATCCGCAGCCGCGTCCGGGGTTCCAGCGGAAGGAGATCCGGATCGGACGGCGAAGGCGAAGCCGGTCGCGGACATCCCGCAGGATATCGAGCTGTTCAACGGCGTCGAGGTTGATCGTCAGGCCGTCGACCCGAAGAAGCTGTTCGAAATCGCCCGCCGAGATGCTCGTCCCGGTGAAAATGATCCGGCCCGGCGAAAAGCCGGCCTCCAGGGCCCGGGCGACTTCTCCGGGGGAAACGGCGTCGATCCATCCGCCCTCTTCCCGAATGAGGGCGAGGACGGCCGGGTGGGCGTTGGCCTTCATGGCGTAAGCGAGCCGCGTCTCGAGCGATGTCGCCGCGGCGAAGGCCCGGGCCAGGCGCCGGCCGTTGACCCGGATCCGGGCGGCTCCATAGACGAAGAGCGGCGTGCCGTGCTTCCGGGCCAGGTCTTCGGCCCGGAAACGGCCGAGAATCAACCGATTGCCGGCCGCCCGGACGAATTCGTTTTCCCACCAGATCATCGGCCTCCGTCCTTTTTCGGGATTCCCTTGGGGGCGCCGTCCCCGGGTCCGAAGAGGTCGAGCTGGCCTGTTCGGATCCGGTCGACGATGTCCTCGAGAAGGGGGTATTGCCTGATGAGGTCGACCGGGACGTCGAGCTTTTCCCCGATGACCATGTTCTTGATCTGGAGGGCATTGGCCAAGGCCTGCCCGCGGTAATGATTATTGGTGACGACATAGATCCGGTCGGCCGCGCCGGCCAGCTCCTTGATCCGGTCGACCCATTCGGCCAGTTCGTCCTTGGCGTAGAGGTAATTGTAGCGGGCGTCCCGTCCGGCCCCCTCGCGGAACCAGTCTCCGTAGTTCCGCCCGTGAAGGCGGACATAGGCGAAGGCGGGATTCGTGACGACGGCCGTGGGCCTGAGCGACGCGCCGATGACGGGCTGATCGATGTTGCAGAAAGACACCCCGGCTTCCCGGAGAAAGGCGAGGATTTCCGGGTCGTCCCAGGTGGCGTGGCGGACTTCCAAGGCCAGGGGGTATCCGGAGAAGAGCCTGAACAGGCCGGTGAGGTAGTCCCGATGGGGCGGCGTGTTGGCGTAGGACCAGGGGAATTGGAGAAGGAGCGCGGCCAACCGTCCGGCGGCGACGAGGGGCTCGATCCCCGTCTTGAATCCGTCGACGTCCTTGCCGGAGAAATCCTTTCGGACGTGGGTGAAAACCTGGTGGAGCTTGACCGCCAAGAGGAAGTCCGAGGTCCCGGCGATTCTCCTGACCCACGACAGCGTCAGGGGGAGCGAGGGCGGACGGTAAAAGGTGCTGTTGACCTCGATGAGGTTGATGAACCGGGCGAGGAACGGCAGCGGATGGAAACCGGCTGTCGGCCGGGAGGGGTAGACAATCCCCTTCCAATCCTCGTAGCTCCAGCCGGCCGTCCCGACGTAAATGCCCGCCATCCGGGCCATTATATAAAAACTGCCTTGCATTTTGATACAATGGACGAGCGAACCCCATGGTCTTTTCCGATTCCGAGCTCGCCGCGGCCGTCGAACGCGCTTACGCCCGGATCCGGGGCGAGATCGTCCGCACGCCGCTGACGTTCTCGCCTTCGTTCAGCCGCGATCTTGGAGGCCGGGCGTTCGTCAAGTGGGACAACCGGCAGACCACGGGCTCGTTCAAGTTCCGCGGCGCTCTGGCCAAGGTCCGGAGCCTGCCTATGGCCGACCGGCGGGCGGGCCTGATTTCGGCCTCGACCGGAAACCACGGCCTGGGGCTCGCCCGGGCCTGCCACCTGGAGGGGCTCGATCTCCTTCTCTATCTGCCCCGGACGACCGCGTCCGACAAGATCGCCAAGCTCCGGGCGGCCGGGGCGAAGATGCGATTTCGGGGTCGAAGCTGCGACAGGACCGAGATCTTGGCCCGGCGCGACGGCCGGCGCACGGGCCGGGTTTTCGTTTCCCCGTACAATGACCCCGAGGTCATCGCCGGCCAGGGGACGATCGGCCTCGAGATTCTGGCCGACCTTCCCGAAGTGGACGATGTCGTCGTTCCCGTGGGCGGCGGCGGGCTCGTCGCCGGAATCGGCGGGTATCTCAAAGCCCGCGCCCCCGGCGTCCGGATTTTGGGGGTCGAACCGGCCGCCTCGGCCTTCATGAAGGCCTCGCTCCGGGCGGGCCGCCTGGTCGCCGTCCGGGAAGGACGGACCCTGGCCGACGCCGTCGCCGGCGGGATCGAGCCTCGGTCGATGACTTTCGAGCTTTGCCGCCGGTTCGTCGATCGGATGCTGACCGTGGGGGAGAGGCGTCTCCGCTCGACCGTCAAACGCCTGTTCGACGATCACGGCGAAATCGTCGAGGCCGCCGGGGCGCTGTCCGCGGCCGCCGGGCTCAAATACGCCCGCCTTTTCCGAGGGCGGACCGTCGTCCTCGTAGCCGGTGGAGGCAACATCGCGGCCTCGGTCCACCGCCGCCTCGCGGGAGGGCGCCGTTTGACCGGTCCCGGAAATCGGCCAATGATGAGTTCCGCTCGGAGGCGGCCGTGAAGCGGGTCCTTGTCTGGGTCCTGGGCGTCGGACTTGCGGCCGCGTCCTGTTCCTCCCCGAAGACGGACCTTTACACCATCGGGGTCATCGAGCTTCTCGAATCGGGGACGGCCCGGGAGGTCCGGAGAGGCCTTCTCCAAGCCTTGTCCGACGGCGGGCTTCAAGACGGCCTCAACGTCCGGATCGTCGTCCGCAACGGACTGGGCGACATCGCCGAGGTCCACCGGATCGCCCGCGCTTTCGTCAAGGAAAGGGTCCACCTCCTCGTCCCGACCTCGACCCAGAGCCTCCAGGCCGCGCTGATCGCCACCTCGGCGATTCCCGTCGTCTTTTCCTCGGTCGCCAATCCTGACCTGGTCGGAGCCGGGACTTCGGCTTCCGCGCATCGGGCCAACGTCACCGGCGTCGCCTCGGCGGCGCCGATCCGGGAAGGCCTGGCCGTTGTCCGCGAAATCCTGCCGGGGGCCCGGCGCTTGGGCACCCTCTGGACTCCGTCCGAGATGAACTCGGCATACTATCTCGGCCTGTTCCGGGAAGCCTGCTTGTCCCTGGGATTCGAAAGCGTTTCCGTTCCGGTCGAAAATGCGAGCGACGTCCACCTGGCCGCCCTGATTCTCATCAACAAGAAGATCGACGCGATTTTTCAGATTTCGGACAATACGATCAACGCGGCTTTCGAAGCCTTGGCCAAAACGGCCGAGGAGAACGCCGTGCCCTTGTTCAGCGGCTCGCTGTTGGCCGCCGGGGCCGGGGCGGCCGCGGCCGTCGGCTGGGATTTCCAGGCCATGGGATACCGGGCCGGCCAGCTCGTCCTCAGGGTCAAAAACGGCGAGAGCCCGGCCGCGATTCCGATCCAGTCCATGAGCGAGGTCCGGATCGCGGTCAACCGGCGGGCCGCCGCCCGCCAGGGCGTCGTCCTTCCCGACGCGGTCGTCAACCGGGCCGTCGAAATCCTGGAATGACGGCCCGTCCCCGGCCCGTCCCGACGGCGGCCCGGATGGCCGCCGCGGTCAGATCCGTGGCCAGGGCGCAGGCCCGGGGAAGGGAACGCCCCTGGGCGAGGAAGGCGAGGAGGGCGGCCGAGAAGAAACAGCCCGTCCCATGGACATCCTTCCGGATTTTTTTCTTGGCGAACAGGCGCGTCCTTCGCCCGTCGAACAAGAGGCTGACGGCCTCGGGCCGGAGATGGCCGCCGGTCACGAGACAGGGGACCTCCGTCCGGTCGAAAAGCCGGCGGGCGGCCTCGGCCATGGTTTCGAGCGAATCGACCTTCATTCCGGCCAGGCGCCCGGCTTCGGCCAGGTTGGGCGTCAAGACCGAGGCCCGGCCGCGGACGGCGTCCAAAAGGCCGCTGATGGCCGCCGGTTCGAGAAGGGCCGCGCCCGAGCTGGAGCGAAGGACCGGGTCGATGACCCGGGGGATCCCCTCGTGGCGTCCGAGGATGCGGCCGATGACGGCCGCGTTCGCCCCCGTGGCCGCCATCCCGACCTTGATGCCGACCGGCCGGACGTCCCGGACCAGGGCCCGGTATTGAGCCCAGAGAAAATCCGGCTCGAGAGCGACGAGGCCTCGGACACCCGAGGGACCCTGGGCCGTGACCGCGGTCAGGACGGCGGCGCCGTGGAACCCGAGGCCTCGGAAGACGGCCGTGTCCATGACCGCCCCCGCCCCGCCGGAGGGGTCATGGCCGGCGATCGTCACAAGCGTGCGGACCATCCTCGCTTCGTATTATGGCCGGGGATCGCTCAAGAAATCAAATCGAGTCGTGATAAAATGACGTGCATGGTGCGGTTGCAGGCCGTCGTTTCCGGCCGAGTCCAAGGAGTCGCCTTCCGCTGGTATGCCCGGGCGACGGCCGTCCGTCTCGGGCTCAAAGGCTGGGTTCGCAACCGGCGCGACGGCCGGGTCGAGGCCTGCGTCGAGGGGGAACGGCCGGCCGTCGAGGGCTTTGCCGCTTGGCTTCGACGAGGACCGGCTCTGGCCAAGGTCGAGGCCGTCGAAGAAGCCTGGACCGAGGCCACGGGCGAATTCGCGGAATTCCAAGTCTTCGGGACGGACTAGGGGCGCTTGCGGTCTTGGTGGAATTTTTTCCGGCAATCCTTCGAACAGAAAAAATATTCCCGGCCGTCGAACGTCTCGCGCAGGGCCTCTTCCTTGGGGATGTACGTATTGCAGACAGCGTCCTTGACCATCGTTCCCGACAGGCGGGCCCGGGGACGGCGGGGCGGGATCGTCCTTTGCCGGATGGCGCGGACGAGCCTCCAGATCGTGTACAGGAAATAGGCCAGGATCACGTAGGAGATGAGTTTCAGCATCAGCGCTCGCCGTGGTCGCTCCGAGCCTTGACCTGGCGGGCGAATGCCCGGGCCTCTTCGAGGTCGGAGGTGTCCGGGTGCCCTTCGGCCGACGGGGCCATCTCGGTCCATTCCCGATGCTCCGGCGAGCGGGCGAGAATGTCCAGGGCTTCCAGGGAGATTCTCCCCCGGACACAGAACGTCCCGAGGATTCTGGCCTTCGCCGCCAGGACGACGGCGTATTCCAGGGCTTCGCGGGACAGGCGGTGCCCCGGAAGGGAGCCGTGGGTGCAGAAGAGGGCGATCTTGGCTCCCGGCTTGACGGACGTGATGAACCTCTCGACCTTAAAGGGAAGGCTGTGGGCGTGGACGGGAAAGCCGATGAAAACGAGGCGATAGCCGTCGAGATCTTCAACCTCATCCAGGGGAAGGATGTCTTTATCGCCCGACAAGGCTTCGTGGACGGCCTCGGCGACGCGGCGGGTGTTTCCGGTGAGGCTGTAATACGCGACGAGCGTTTTATTCATCAGGGGTATTTTTTCACAGGTCCGGAAAAAATTCTAGCCTTCGCTTCGGGGGAGGGCGATCGTCACGCGGGTGCCCCGGCCGGCCTCGCTTTCGAGACGGATCGATCCGTCGTGGTCCTCGACGATTTTCCGAGCGATGGGCAGGCCGAGGCCGGTCCCGACGTCCTTGGTCGAGAAATACGGCTCGAAGATCCGGTCGAGGATCTCCTTTTCGATCCCCGGTCCGGTGTCCTCGAACGACGTCACGACCCGATCGCCGGAACCGGAGACCGTCACCCGGACCTCGCCCCTGCCCCGGATCGCCTCGACGGCGTTGATGACGATGTTCCGGAAGGCGATTTTAAGTTTGGCCTTGTCGGCCGAAACCCGACCCTCCGCGTCGTAGGCCTCGCGGAAGGCGATCCGCCCTCCGAGAAGTTTCCGGTAAGGCTCGACGATCTCCCGGATGAACGCTCCCAGATCGAATGTCTCGCGGCGAAGGACGGCGGTCTTGGAGAGTTCGAGGAACTCTTGGGCGATCCGGCGCAAATTTTCGACCTCGCCGATGATATAGGCCGTCGACTCCCTGAGGGCGGTCTCGAAATCGGCCCCTTGATCCTCGTAGACGCGGAGAAGATGCTCCGCGGAGAGCTGGATCGGCGTCAGGGGATTCTTGATTTCATGGGCGATTTTCCGGGCCATCTCGGCCCAGGCGGCCTTCTTCCCCAGGTCGGCGAGCTCGCGCTGGTGGTCCTTGAGGCTGCGGATCATCCCGTTGAAACCGTCGATGAGCGTTTTCATCTCGTCCCGGCGTTCGTAGTCGACCTCGAACTCGAGGTTCCCCAAGGCCACGGCTTTGGTCCCGCCGAGGAGGCGGCGGATCGGGGTGACGATCATGACCCCGATGGCCCGGGCCAGGAGGGCGACGAGGCCGACGAAGAACACCGAGAGGACCAGGAGCAAATCGACCAGCGACCGGGTCGCTTCGCCGATTTCCTGGCGCTCGAAGGGGAAGGGGAGGGAGATGAGAAGCGGCGGGTCGAGGGATGTGTAGGGAACGGTGAGGACCTGGTAGGAGAATCCGCCCAGGCGGCGGGTCTGGGCGGTGAAAGGATCGTTGGCGAACCGGAGCTTGTAGTAGATCTCGCCGTCAAGAAGATCGGGAAGAAGGCCGGCGTCGAAATACTCGCGCCGGCTGGACGAGACGAGCCGGCCTTCCATGAAGAGGTTGACGTCGTTGGAGATCGAGGTCGAGAGAAAGAGGGCCAGGTCCTCGGGTTGGGAATCGACGAGGGCCCGCCTCTCCTCCTGGAGATAGACGAAATCGTCCATGGCGTTGCGGGCCATGTTGGCGTGGATGGTGGCTTTCTCGACGAATTGCCGGGTCAGGAGGCGGTTGAAGAAGGGGCGGGAGACGAAGGCCAAGAGGAGGAGAGGGGCGAGGGCGACGGCGATGAAGGACACGTAAACCCGGCTGGAAAACGACCAGAGGGGGTGTTTCCGGTCTTCCGGCCTCGTCCCCCTCGGACGGAAGAGGGCCGTCAGGAGGCCGAATGCGGCGAGAAGGAGCGAAACCTTGAGGAGATCGGCCGACCGTCCGAAAAACCCCTTCCGCGGGGCGAGGAAGGCGGCGATCCGGTTTTCCGTCCGGAAGGAGAAGAGGTCGTAAGTCCGGTTGTTGTCGGCGAATTTCGACCAAAGGCCGGTCCCGGACGTCTCGGCCGCCTCGACAACGGCCGGCGGCAGCCCCGTCGTCAGGCGGGCCGGGTTGAAGAGGATCCGCCCTTGCTCGTCGAAGACCGCGAAGCCGATGTCGAACGGCTCGATCGACGGCAGGGGGTTGGTCCGGAGAAGCTCGAAGTAGGGATTGGCCGAATAGAGGAACGGCAGGGTGTCGTAGTCCAGGGAGACATAGAACACCGTCCGGCCGAGCTCCCCTCCGTCGTCCGTCCAGTCCCGGTAGCCGGCCAGGAACTCCCGGGCCTTTCCCATGAAGGGCTTGGCGATCCGGACGATCGTCCAGTCCGCCCGGTTCGGCAGGCTCTCCGTTTCCGAGCTGATTTTCGGGACGTTGAGAACGAATCGGGCGGCCTCGGCTCCGTCGGCGTCGAAAAATTGAAGTCCGGAGTAGGCGTTGAGCTTGGCCGCGGCGGTCCGCTCCCAAATCCGCCGGGCGGCCTCGGACGTCGTTTCCGAACGGCGGAGAAAGGCCCGGATCTCCCGGTCTTCCGCATCCAAGTCGTCGAGCGATTCGGCGAGCAGGGCCTCGATGGAGTGGGCGTGGGAGAGGACGGTCTCCTTGAGGATGCCCTCGGCGAGGGCCCGCGTTTTCGAGCGCGTCGCCCGTTCCATCTCGGCGTAAACGAACAAGGCCAGGACGGGAATCAAAGCGCCGGCCGCGGCCCTGCGGAGAGCGGGCCGCCCCGAGGCCCAAAGGAGAAACAGGGCGGCGACAAGGATCTGAAGAAGGACGATCGCCCAGGCTCTGTCCCGGCGGAGAAAGACGACGGCCGCCGTGGACAGGGCGGCGATGACGGCGGGCGGAAAGGCGGACCGGAAAGCCCGGCTCCCGGCCCGGAATGCGACAGCCAGGAGAAGGACGGTTCCGGCGAGAACGAAGAACAGTCCGGTTTGGAGGAGGAGGAAAGCCGGCGAAAAATCGAACCGGAACAAATTGAGGTTGGCGTGGGCGACGAGGCGCGAGAGAAAAGCTCGCGATCCGTCGAAAAGGACGGGCCCGGCGGCGAACAGAAGTCCGGCCGCGGCTCGGCGGCCCCTCGACGGAAGGCCCGAGGTTCGTTCCCCGGCCGTCTTGGGGAAGGAGAAAAGGGCGATGAGGACGGCCAAGGCGAATCCCAAAAGGCACGTCAGGAAGATGTCGGCC
>VGJF01000047.1 GCA_016867585.1 Candidatus Aminicenantota bacterium
CGGCTCGGGAAGCTCGTCCTGCCTCCCCTGGAAAACGGCTTCGGAGCCGTCCGCGTCGTCCCCCGGGCGTTCAACAAGTCGAACGCCCTCGTCGTCGCCGGGGCCGACCCAGCCGGACTGGAAAAGACGCTGACGTATCTTAGCCGGAATTTTCCCTATTTCGATGGCTATGGGGACGGGCGTCTCCAGCTCCGCGACGCGTCCGAGGGGCTTGAGCGCTTCCTCAAAGGCGAGAACGGCGCGGCCGAGGCCTATTTCGCGGCCGAATTCCGGAAGCTTGTCGACGGCCTCAAGGATCGCGACCTCGAAAATCTTAAGGTCGAATGCCTGATTCCGCGCGAAAATTCCGCCTTCGAGGACGAACTCCGGAAGACGGCCTCCTCCCTGAAGGACGTTCCGGTCGAGGTTCGGGCGTCGGCCATGACCGGGGCCCGGAAGCTGTTCGAAAAAGAGCAGGCCTTTTCCTGGGAGGCCGACGACGCCCTGGCCGTCGTCCGGGAGAAGCTGGCCGCCGGGGAAAACCGGCCAGGATCCGTCCGCGTCAGCCTCGGCCTGAGCGAATCGCCGGACGTCCGGCGTCGCCTCAAGGCCCAGATCGAGGCCGAACTCAAGGACCTCCGGAAAGCCGAGAAGGTCGAGGTCGAGGTCCTCTCGGCCTACAAACAGGGCTTCTTCTGGCTCCTGGAGAAAGTCGTCCCGGCCCTCAAGGGCAAACCCGTCGCCCAGGTCGTCATCCAATTCTCCGAAGAAACAGAGGATTTCGCCCGGCCCAAGCGATTCTACGCCGAACCGACCCGCTGGCTCCAGGAGCTTTATCCCGTCGACGAGTTCCTGGCCAAGGAGCTCGCTCTCCCTCTCGACAGAATCCACTTTGAGATGGTCCCCGCCGGAGAACCGGTGTATCGGGCGGTCGCCCTCGACCCCAGGAACGCCCCCCTCTTCGAACAGACGTTCTCACCCCGCCTCCGGGAAATCCCCTATCTCAAGCTCCTCCCGGAGTGGGGCACGGTCAGGGTGACCGGCGGCTGGGTCAAAATCGAAGCCGACGGGGCCGTCATCGCGGACGAGGTCCTGCCGACCGATCTCGAACGGATTTGGACGTTCTATCAGGAGGAGGGTCTCGCTCCGCTCCACGCCCAGATCCTGAAAAAGACCGGAAACGCGCCGACGTTCTCCAAACAGCCCTATTTCAAACAGATCCGGGCCGAGGTCTGGGCCAGCGAACCCGACTACCGCCTCGGACTCGACGAAGAGATCGTCAGCTCCCTCGAAGCCCTTCACGACGAAATCTACTTCGACACCCTCGATTTCCTCCGGGGAATCACCGAAATCGACGCCGAGACCGATCTCCCCGAGGACACAAGCCGTTTCAGCGCTCCCGGAAGCGTTTTTCCCGTCATCCATCCCTCGACCGAGGGGGGCCCTCCCAAGATCAAGTTGACGGCCGAGGACTGGCTGGCCGCGACGCCTCAGATGACCTTGACCTGGAAGGAGCGAGACAGGGACGAGGCCGGCCGCAATATCGTCTTCCCGGCCCTTCGGCCGAAGTCGACCTCCCTTCCGGGTCTTCTCTACAACGGCCTGGAGGAGAGGATCGAGCTTCTGAGCTTCGAGCTCGAGTTCGAACGCGAATCCGATTACGCCGCGGTCATCGACCTCCTCGCCGCCTACCGAGATCTCAAGGACAAAGGCGCCCTGAACGCCGCCCTGTCCTTCCCGAAGCTCAACGGGCTGGCCCTCGGCCTTAAATGCCAGGACATGTCCAAGGAGGAGCGGATTCCCGTCTCCCCTCCCTCGCCTCCGGCCGGGGAGCCCTCGCCCGGCCCGCTCCTCCCCGGCCAGGCCGTCGTCGACACGGCTAAAATCCATTCGCCGGAGATGGTCCTCGAAGCCGTCCGCCGTCTATCGGCCTCGCCCCGGCTGCGGACCTATACCGGGGGGATTTCCTATGAAGGCCGGCCGGTTCCCGTACTCGAGGCCTTCCTGCCTCTCGGTCCATACGTTTCGATCCCCCGCCTCATCGCCCACAAGCCGACCCTCTATCTCAGCGGACGCCAGCATGCCAACGAAGTTTCGGCGACGAATTACATTCTCAAGCTGGCCGAGCTCCTGGCCGCGGACAAGGCCTTCGGCGACCGCCTCCGCCGCATGAATTTCGTCCTTCATCCCATGGAAAACCCCGACGGCGCGGCCCTGGCCTACGACCTCCAGCAACTGACGCCGTTCCACAGCCTCCATGCCGGCCGGTACAGCGCCCTGGGCCTGGACATCGGAACAATGACCGGCGCGGCCCGTCCGCTCCTGCCGGAGGCCGGCGTCAGGCGCGATCTCAACGCGAAATGGTTCCCGGACATTCACCTGAACCTCCATGGATACCCGTCCCATGAATGGGTCCAGGCGTTTTCAAACTACTCCCCCTATCTCTTCCGCGACTACTGGATCCCGAAGGGATGGTTTGCCTACGTCCGCGGACTGACCCTGCCGATCTACGAACGCCATAAGGCCGCCGGCGAGGAGATCCGGTCATTCGTCGTCTCCGAGATGAACGCCGACCCCGGAATCAGGGAGTCGAACGAGAAATTTTACGACCGCTACTTCCGCTGGGCGACGCGTTGGCAGCCCCATCTGGCTTTCCTCGAGCTCTACGACGGCCTCAACCTCTACGCGAAACGACGCGGCTCAACGGAGAGCCGGCTCTCGCCCCGCAGCCAGGTGACGTACCACGAGGAAACTCCCGAACTCATGGATGAGACGGCCCGCGGAGCATGGCTCGACTTCCTCTCGACCCAGGGACTGGCCTACCTTAAAGCCCATATCAACTATCTGGAACAGGCGAAATTCGAGGTCGTTCGGATCGAAGAGGAATCTCAAGACCGGGTCCGGATCCAATTCCTGCGTGGACGGCCGGGCACCTCGAAAAAATAGTTCTTGACAACGAGAACTTTCCTGTTAAAATATTGAACACAGGAAAGAATTTGGACACTTCCGTTTCCCTGCTCATATTGAGTGAATCGGACCGTCTTTATGAATCCCTTCGACTCACGCCGGCCGCATCCGGCTATCATTTTTTTTACTGTCGAAGGAGCGAAGAGGCCCTGAAACTCATCGAAGACAACGGCCTCAGGGCCGCCGTCCTGGAAATTGGTTCGGAGGTTGAAAAGAACCGGCGTTTCCTGATCGAACTCCTGGCCTTCGAGCCCCTCCTCCAAGTCATCATCGCCGGCCCCCGCACTCCCCCCGAGGAGGTCATGGAATGGATTCGAGCCGGGGCGGTCGACTATATCGAGGCCCCCGTGGGGAAGGAGTCCATCCTGGCCGCCCTCCGCCGGCTGCTCGACAAGCAGGACCTGCGCCGGGAAACATATCTCCTCGAAAAACGCCTCGAGAAGAAATACCAATTCCAGAGCATCGTCAGCAAGAATCCCTACATGTTCGAGATCTTCGGCCTGGTCGAGAGCATCGCCAAGCACTTCACCAGCGTTCTCGTCACCGGGGAGACCGGGACGGGGAAGGAACTCATCGCCAGGGCCATTCACGCCCTGAGCGAGACGAAGAACCGGCGCTTCGTCGTCTGCGACTGCGCGGCGATACCCGAGAACCTCTTCGAGTCCGAACTCTTCGGTTATGTCCGCGGAGCTTTCACCGGCGCCGACCGGAACAAACGCGGTCTTTTCGAGGAGGCCCAGGAAGGGGTCGTTTTCCTCGACGAAATCGGCGAAATCCCCCTCCCGGTCCAAGCCAAGCTGCTCCGCGTCCTCGAAAACCGGCAGTTCCGTCCCCTGGGATCGAACGAGGTTCGTTACCTCCAGGTCCGGGTCATCGCCGCCACGAACCGGAACATCACCGAAGCCGTCCGCCGGAACGCCTTCCGCGAGGATCTCTATCACCGCCTCAACCGCGTGGAAATCCGGGTCCCCCCCCTCCGCGAACGGTTGGAAGACATCCCTCTTCTCGTCCGGCACTTTCTGGAGCAGATCGGGCGGGCTTACGGCAAAACCCTCAAGGGCGTCACCCGCGATGTCCAAAAACTCTTCCAGCGATACCATTGGCCGGGGAATGTCCGCGAGCTCGAGAACGCTCTCCAGAGCGCGGCCATGGTCACGAAAAAAGATTTCCTCGACCTCGCCGATTTGCCCAAGAACCTCCGGGAAGCGACCCCCCGCCGCCGGCGCGGGCCTTTCCCCGAGGGCGAAAGCCTCTCCACTCTCGAAGACCTGGAAAAAGACTACATCGCCTTCGTCCTCAATCAGACGGCCCATAATCTCAAGCGGACGGCGGAAACCCTCGGCGTTTCGCGAACGACGCTCTACAACAAGCTCGCCCGCTACGGCCTTCGGCGCGACTGACGAGGCGCCTCGGGGAATTCTTTTCGACTCGGAGGTCTCCAGGGCCGGGGGGGCGCTTTCCGGGCGGGCCGTCGGGGACGCGGTTTGGAAAGCGCCGAGACGAGCCTTCAGGCCGTCTCGATCTGGCGGAGGACGTCGTAGGCCAGGCGCAGCGCCCGGAGCCCTTCCTCGCCGCTGACCTTGCCGCTCCGGCCTTCGGCGATCGAGACGCAAAAATTCCGGATTTCCCTCTTGAGGGGCTCTTCCTTCGGGATCTTCAAGGTCTTGATGTCGGTCTGACGTCCGCTCAGCGGGAAAATTTTGACCTCCTGGTCGATGTAGTCGATCGAGTAGTATGAGGTCGGCTCGAAGATCCGCAGCTTGCGGACCTTGCCCTGATGAACGCGGCTCGCGGTCAGGGTGGCCACGCAGCCCGAGCGGAACTCGAGCCGGGCGTTGGCGATATCGATCTTTTCCGACAGGACCCGGATCCCCGAGGAGCGGATGACGCCGACCTCGTCCTTGATGAGGGCGAGGATGATGTCGAGGTCATGGATCATGAGGTCGAGGACGACGTTGACGTCAAGGGAGCGGGCCGAGAACGACCCCAGCCGCTGGACTTCGATGAACCGCGGGTCGGAGATGATCGTCTCCACGGCCTCCACCGCCGGATTGAAGCGCTCGAGATGGCCGACCTGGAGGACGAGGTTGCCGGCCTGGGCCGCGGCGACGAGCTCCTCGGCCTGGCCGAGGGTCTCCGTGATCGGCTTCTCGACGAGAACGTGCTTGCCCCGGCGGAGAAGGGCCATGGACACGGGGTAATGCTCCGATGTCGGCGTGGCCACGATCCCGGCGTCGATCTCGTCGAGCATGTCCTCGTAGTTCTGATAATACTTGACTCCGTGGCGGTTGCCGATCTCGAAGGCTTTCTTGAAGTCGACATCGGCCACGGCCTTGAGCTCGACCTCCTCGAGATAGGAGGAAATCCGGGCATGCTGCATCCCGAGATAGCCGACGCCGATGATGCCGATCCGGATGGGGTCCATGATCACCTCGCCAATACGGCCAGGCCGGACGACTCGGCCAAGGCCAGGGAGTCCTCTTTCCGGAAGAAGGGGGTCGTCGCCGCTTCGAAACAGAGAGCCGCGGCCTGGGCCGCGACAAGGGCGCGGACGGTCCCCAGCCCGACCGCCGGAACGTCGATCCGCCGGTCCTGGAGGGTCCGCCCGACCTTCAGGACGACGATGCCCGGCCCGGCCAGTCGCCGGCTCCGCTGAATCGTCTCGTCCGTCCCTTCCATCCCCTCGACGGCGACCACGGCCCGGCGCTTGACGACCACGGTTTGGCCGATGTCGAGATCGGCCAGCCGTTTGGCCAGCGGCCAGCCGAAATCGATGTCCTCTCCGGCTTCCGCCGAAGGTTCGATCCGCCCGAGTCTTCCGGGCGGACAGAAAAAGGGGCGCAGAAGAAATCCGGGGTCGAGGACCTCGATCCCCTTGGCTTCAAGGGCGTCGATCAGGAAACGCAGGAGGGTCGCCGGCCGGCGATCGGGCAGTCCGGACAGCCGGGTGGCCAGCTCCGTTCCGGGAGCGCCGTCCCTGACGAAAGTTCGATGTTCGACCTTGCCGAGGAGGACGGCTTCCGGGACGTCCAAGCCTTTCAAGAAGGCGACGAGCCGATCGAGCTCCCCCGGCCCGATCCAGGCGAAAGCGTCGGCCGCCTCTCCCAACCTCGGCGAGGCGGCGTCCCGAACCCCGGCCACGGCGCAGAACACCCCCTCACGCCGGAGGGCGGCCACGGCTTCAAGCGGGAACTCCCCGCCTCCCGCGACTATTCCGAGTCGCCGTCCCATGAGCCCGCTTTCTTGACGATCCCCCGCTTCGAGGTCCGGACGAAGGAGACGAGTTCTTCCCGGTCCTCCGACGGGGGGATCTCCGCCTCGATCCGGGCCAGGGCCTGGGCCGTGTTCAAATCGGCGAAGAACAGCAGCCGGAACATCTCCTTCAAGGCGGCGATCCGCTCCCGGGAATAGCCGTTCCGGCGCAGGCCGACGACGTTCAACCCCAGGAGGCGGGTCGGCCGCTGGCCGGCCACGCGGGCGAAGGGGATGACGTCCTGGACGATCATCGACCCCCCGCCCATGAAGGCGAGCCTTCCGAGGCGGCAGAATTGATGGACGGCGCTCATCGCCCCGACGACGGCTCCGTCGGCGACCCGAACGTGTCCCCCCAGGGTCCCCCCGTGGAGAAAGATCGTCTTGTCGCCGATCCGGCAGTCGTGAGCGACATGGGAGAACGCCATGAAATAGTTGTCGTCTCCGATCCGGGTCAGGCCTTCTTCCTTGGCCGTCGCCCGGTGGACGGTGACGTACTCGCGGAAGATGTTCCGGTCGCCGATGACGATCCGGGTCGGCTCGCCCTTGTAGCCGACGTCCTGGGGCTCGGTCCCGAGGACGACGCCCGGCGAAAACCGGTTGTCGGCGCCGATCGTCGTCCAGCCGCCGACGAACACGTTGGCCTCGAAAATCGTGTTCGGGCCGACCGCGACGCGCGCCCCGATGACGCAGCCCGGCCCGACCCGGACGCCGCCGGCCAGGCGCGCTCCGGGCTCGACGACGGCCGTCGGATGGACGACGGCGTCCTCACCGGACATGCCTCTCCCCGCGCTCCAGCAGCGAAGCCAGCATCGACCCCTCGACGGCGACTTCACCCTCCACGGTCGCTTTTCCGTGGAAATGGGCGAATCGGCTCTTGATTTTGAGAACCACGACCTCGAGACGAAGCTGATCCCCCGGGACGACCGGCCGGCGGAACTTGGCCTCCTCGATCTTGCTGAACAGGACGAGTTTCCGTTCCGGTTCCGCGATCGAGTGATAGAGGAGAATCCCGCCCGCCTGGGCCAGGGATTCGATGATCAGGACGCCCGGCATGATCCGGATTTCGGGAAAATGGCCCTGGAAGAACTCCTCGTTGTAGGTGACGTTCTTGATCGCGGCGATCGTTTTCCCCTTCTCCAGACTCAGGACCCGGTCGACGAGAAGAAACGGATAGCGGTGAGGCAGGAACCGGAGGATGTCCTCGATATCGTGGAGAAAAGCGGGCATCACTTCGCGGCGGCTTTGGACGCGTCGTAGCGTTTGATGAGCTCGGCCGTCAGATCGATGGCCGGATTCCAGTAGACGGCCCCGCTCTTGGCCAGGTCGAAAATGAGGTCCAGCCCCCGCTCCTTGCCCAGGGTTTCGACGAGGGGGATGAGCTCGTCCTGGACCCGCTTGAACAGGCGGGCCGTCAGCTCCTGCATCCCGGTGTAGGCGTCCTCGGCCATCCGTTTTCGGTCGGTGTTCTTTTTCTCGAGGTCCGACTGGAGCTGCATGGCCGCGTCCTCGGTCAGCGTCAACCGCTGGGTGTTGAGCTTCGTCTGGAGAGCCCGGATCTCGTCGTCGAGTTTCGTGATCGCCGTCTGGTTCTGCTTGTCCCGCTCCTGAAGACGGGCGATGACCTTTTTGCCCTCGGCGGACTTCTCGAGAACGTCCTGGGAATTGATGACCCCGATCTTTTGGGCGTAGGCCGCGGAGCCGGCCGCTCCGATCAGGGCGACCAGGGCGAAGATTGACGTCAACTTACGCATCGTGTACCTCCCGAATGATAATGGCTCCTCCTCTCCGCTCTCAGAACGTCGTCCCGATCGCGAAACGGAAGGAGAAATTCGTGTCGTCGGCGTAAATGAGACGGTTATTATACGCGAAAATGAGGCGGAACGGAACCCTCAAGGCGGGGACGAAAATCCTGGCCTCGACCCCGGTCGAGGTGTAGACGTCCTTGAAGCTGACCTTCGCGTCGAGGTCCCAGGTGTTCCCCCGGTCGTGGAAGAGGATGAGATAGAGCGGACCGCCGACGGCCCAGATGTATTCGGCGTTGAAAACGAGCTGCTTCATCCCCCCGATGGGCTGCCCCTCGGCCGAGCGGGGGCCGATCGTGTAGATCTCATAACCGCGGATGCTGCGCTCGCCGCCCAGGAAAAACCGCTCCCAGAAGGGGACCTGGCTTCCGCCGAGGGGTCGGACGAACGAGTATTCGACGTGGACGCCGAACGAATGCCATCGCTGTCCCCGGATGATCGGCTGGTAGCGGGTGAATTCCAACCGCGGCTTGTAGAGGTCGATCTCCCCCCCCAGCCACCGGCCGGCGTACTTGACCGAGGCCAGATAGAGCGTTCCGCTCGAGGGCGTCAAGGGCGAGTCGACCGTCGAACGATACAGGGTCGGATAGAGCGAACTCATGTTGTACTTGCCGAAACCGTAGAGGCCGCCATAGTAGTAGGGGTCGTAGGAGGACGGCCCCGTGCCATAGTAGCTGTAGTATTCGACCGTCGAAAGGGCCGAGGGTTGGCTGATCTCGACGTTCTCGTAGCTGTAGGTCAGGCTGCCCTGCATCCAGCGGAAGAGCCGGCCGCTGACCGTGAAGTCGGCCCCCCGGCCTTTCCGGTTGTAGATATAGGGGTAGACCATGTACCGGTCGTAGATGTTGAAGCCCAGGCTGACCGGATAATCGAAGACGTACGGCTCGGTGAAACCGAAGCTGTAGTTCCGGATCCGCTTGCCGTACTGGGCCATGAGCTCGAGCGTTTCCCCCGCCCCGAGGAAGTTGACGGTCGAATAGGACAGGGCCACGAACGTTCCCTCGTATCCGCTGTATCCGGCCGTGAACTGGATGTTGTTCCGCTGGAGCTCCTTGACGTTGACCGTGACGTCGAACTGGGTCGGGTCGTTCTGGTCGGGCTTGATATCGGGATCCTTCTCGAGGTCGACGAGGCCGAGCTGCTTGATCCGCAGGACGCTGTCCTTGAAAAAGGCCAGGCTGAAGACATCGCCCTCGCGGAGAAGCATCTCCCGGCGGATGACCTTGTCCTTGGTGAAGATGTTGCCCTTGAAGTCGAGGCGGCGGAGGAAGCACAGGTCGCCTTCATAGATCTGGTAGACGACGTTGACGACCTTGTTCTTCGGATCGAGGTTCTCGACCGGGACGGCCTGGGCGTAGAGGTAGCCGAACTGGCGGAACAGCTCTCCGAGATCCTCGACGCTTTTCTGGCGGAGTTTCGTGCTGTAGATCTCCCCTTTCCGGAACTTGATCTTCGAGAGGATCCCCGCCGTGGTGAAGAACTTGTTCCCCTCGACCTTGACTTCGCCGACCCGGTAGAGATAGCCGGCGTTGACCGGGAAGGTCAGGCGGACCATCTTCCGCTTCTTCGACAGCGGCCAGAAGGTCCGGCGCACGACGTCGTCGACCTTGGGCTCGCCGACGGTCGCCTCCATAAAGCCGCTGTCCTGGAGCTTTTTCTTGATCGCGGCGACGTCGTCGGAGATTTTGTTGGGCTTGAAGGCGTCCTTGCCGGCGACCCAGCTCACGAAGCTGTGGGCCTTGTTCGCCGCCAGGGCCTCGGTCAGGGCGTTCTGGCCGAGCTTCGGGTTTCCGGCGAAGACGACCTCCCCGACCCGGATCTTCGCGCCCTCGTCGATTCGGAACGTCAAGTCGACTTCGTTCTTGCCTTTTCTGGCCGTCTCGACTTCGACCGCGGCCGCCCCGAGGCCCTTCTCGGCCAGGAGGTCCTCGATCGTCTTCCGGATCTTCTGGATCTTGGCCGGGCTGAAATTGCTGTACGGGAGGAGGTACTCGTCTTTTTCCTTGAGCTTGTTCGTGATGTCGTCTTCCTTGATCTTCTTGCCCGTTTTATAGGTGATCGTCTTGATGAGAGGGGTTTCCTCGACGGTGATCGTGACGATTTTTCCCCGCGGCCCGTCGGATTCCTCGATCTTGATGTCGGTGAAGAAGCCCGTCGACCAGAGGACGCGAAAATCCTTTTTCAGCACGGCCGGGTCGAAATAGTCCCCTTCCCGGCTGGAGAGATAATACATGACCGTTTCCTTGGTGATCCGCTCGTTGCCGACGACGTCGATCCGCTCGATGAGCTCCTGGGCCAGCCCGGCCAGGGGGATTCCGACGATCACCAAGACGAGGAAGGACGCTTTTTTCATGTTCCTATCCTTCAAAATATACCATATCGGGGCCGTTTTTCCAACTCGCCGGGGCCTCTCTCCTGGTAAAACGGCGGATTCAGGCCAGACGTTTCAAATCGCCCCGCTCCATGAGGTACGTTTTCCGGCAAAAGGCGGCGACTTTTTCGTTGTGTGTCACGAGGACGGCCGCGAACCCGCGCCGGGCCTGGAGATCGGCGAGAAGACGGAGAACCAGCTCGCCCGTCTTCCAGTCGAGGTTGCCCGTCGGCTCGTCCGCCAGGAGGAGGAGGGGCTCGTTGGCCAGGGCCCGGGCGATGGCCACCCGCTGCATCTCGCCGCCCGAAAGCTGGGCCGGTCGGAACGAGGCCCGGTCCTCCAGCCCGACTTCGGCCAGGACGGCCGCGGCCCGGGCCATGGCCTTTTCCCTCGGGAATCCGGCCATCAAGGCCGGAATGGCGACGTTTTCCATGGAGGTGAACTCCGGGAGAAGGTGGAAGAATTGGAAAACGAAGCCGATCTTGCGGTTCCGGACCTTGGCCAGCTCCCGGCTTCCCAGGGAAAACAGGTCCACCTCTTCGAGGCGGACGGTCCCCTCGGACGGCCGGTCCAGGGCTCCCAGAAGGTTGAGGAAGGTCGTTTTTCCGACCCCCGAGACGCCCATGACGGCGGCCGTTTCCCCTTCCTCCAGGCAGAACTCCAGGCCGGAAAAAACGCGGAGGGTCCCCTTCGGGAGAGGGTATTCCTTCCCCAGGCCGACGGCGCGGACGATCTCACTCATATTTCAAGGCCACGACGGGATCGACTTTAGAGGCCCGGTGGGAGGGGAAGAGGGTCGAGAGGAAGCTGACCAGGAGGGAAACCCCGACGATCAAGGCCAGGTCGCGGGGCATGATCTTGAAAGGGACATGGGAGATTTGATAGATATCGACCGGAACCTTGATCAATTCGAAGGCGTTGGCCGCGGCGCACCACAGCATCCCCAAGACGGTTCCCAGGATCGTCCCGACGACGCCGATGGCGGCTCCCTGAAGGAAAAAAATCCGCCGGATTTCGGAAGGCGTCGCTCCCATGGAGATCAGGACGCCGATGTCCCGGGTCTTTTCCATGACCATGAGGATCAACGTCGCGATGATGTTGAGGGCGGCCACGACGACGATCAGGGTGATCGTCAGGAAGATGATGTTTTTCTCGAGCTTCAGGGCCGAAAAGAGGGATTTATTGAGCTCCATCCAGGTCGTGGCGTAGACGAGGGGGGGGAGGGCCGTCCGGAGCCTGGCCTTGATCCGCTCGGCGGCGAAGGCGTCGTCGATCGTGACCTGGAGCCAGCTCGCCCGGTTGGGCATGGCGAAAAACCTCTGGACGGGCTCGAGGCGGGCCAAGGCCGTGTGGGAGTCGAATTCGAAAAGACCCGTGGCGAACGTCCCGGCGACGACGAACGTCTTGACCTTGGGAAAGGCGCCGAAGGGGCTGAGCCTGGTCGAAGCCGTATAAACCGTCACGGTGTCTCCCGGACCCGCCCCCAGGCTGAAGGCCAGGTCGCGTCCGAGGAGGAGGCCGTCCCTCCCGTCCGGACGCGGAAGTTCGCCGCTCTCGAGGATTCGGAGCCAGGAGGCGGTTTCCCGCTCCCGGTCGAGGTCCATCCCCTTGAGCATGACCGCTTCCTTCTTGCCCATTCCCTGGACGAGGACCCAATCGTGGGCGACGGGGGAAACGGCCCGGATTCCGGGAATCTTGCGGAGGCTCTCGGCGAGAGCCTGAAAATCGTCGATCCCCTCGCCCGAAAGGTCGGAGATCATCAGGTGCGACGTGGCTCCGAGGATCTTGTCCTGGACATCCCTTTGGAAACCGGTGATCAGGGCCACGGCGATGATCAGGGCGGCCACGCCGATCATGATCCCCAGGGCGGAGATGAAGGTGATGACCGAGATGAAGGCCTGTTTGCGCCGGGCGGTCAGGTAACGGCGGGCGATGAAGATTTCGTAGCCCATCACTCTTTCGGCCTCAGCAAGGGGAAGAGGATGACTTCCCGGATCGTCGTCCGGCCGGCCAGCAGCATCGTCAGGCGGTCGATCCCGATGCCTTCGCCGCCCGTGGGGGGCAGTCCGTACTCGAGAGCCTGGATGTAGTCGAGGTCGATCGGGTGCGACTCGTCGTCGCCCTTCTGCCGCTCCCGGACCTGCTCCTCGAAGCGGCGCCGCTGCTCCTGCGGGTCGGTCAGCTCGGAGAAGGCGTTGGCGATCTCCATCCCGGCGATCATGAGCTCGAACCGGGCGGCCTCGTTGGGATTGTCCTCGGCCGCCTTGGCCAGGGGCGAAACCTCCCGGGGGGGGTTGAGGATGAACGTCGGTTGGACGAGGCCCGGCTTGACGAGCTTGTCGAACAGGACATCGAGGGCCTTGCCGTAGGTCAACGGCCTCTTCTCCGGAGCGATGGCTTCGCCCCTTTTGACGACTTCGGCCCGGTCGTCGACGGCCGCCGGCGGGAGCCCGCTCCCCTCGGCCATGGCCTGGCGGAACTTCAGACGGCGAAAGGGCGGCCTGAGGGAAATCGTCTCCCCGCCGTAGGCCAGCTCGTCCCGGCCGAGAAGGCTCCGGCTCAAGCCGACGAGCAGCACCTCGGTCAGGGCCATCATGTCTTCGTGGTCGGCATAGGCCTCATAGAACTCGAGCATCGTGAACTCGGGATTGTGCTCCGCGTCGATCCCCTCGTTCCGGAAGTTTCGGTTGATCTCGTAGACCTTCTCCAAACCCCCGACGACCAGGCGCTTGAGATAGAGCTCGGGCGCGATCCGGAGGTAGAGGTCGAGGTCGAGGGCGTTGTGATGGGTGACGAACGGTCGGGCCAGGGCGCCTCCCGGAACGGCGTGCATCATCGGCGTCTCGACTTCGAGGTAGCCGCGCTCGTCGAAGAAGCGGCGGATGTGGGCGACGATCGCGCTCCGGAGGCGGAAGACTCGGACGGCCTCCGGATTCATGATCAAGTCCAGGTGGCGCCGCCGGTAGCGCAGCTCGACGTCCTGGAGCCCGTGCCACTTCTCCGGAAGGGGATGAAGGCACTTGGCCAGGAGCCCGAGGCCGGAGGCGAGAACGGTCAGCTCCCCCGTCCGGGTCCTGAAGACCTCGCCCGAAACCGAGACGATGTCGCCGATGTCGAAAAGCCGGAACCGTTCGAAGGCCTCCGGGCCGACGGCCTCGGCCCGAAGGTAGACCTGGAGCTTCGAGCAGCCGTCCGAGATGTGGAAGAAGACGGCCTTCCCCATGAGCCGGACCGAGAGGATCCGGCCGTTGACCGTCACTCGGAGCCGGCGGGCCTCGAGGTCTTCCGGCGCGGCGCCGGACAGCGAGGCGACGACCTCGGAGACGGCGTGGGTCCGGGGCGCGCGGCGGGGGAAGGGGTCGACCCCGGCCTCGATCAGGCGGCGGAGCTTGTCGGCCCGGGCCAGATCCTGGTCACTTTTTCGCTCGCTCATTCTCGTCCTGCCGCCCGAGGGAGGATTCGTCCGGCCGGATTTTCCGGCGGACGGCGTCGAGGACGCCGTTGATGAAGACGGCCGAGGCCTCGCCGCTGAACCGCTTGGCGACTTCCAAGGCTTCGTTGATGACGACGGCCGGCGGGATGAAGGCGTCTTCGAGCATCTCGAAGACGGCGATCCGGAGGATATTCCGATCCACGACGGCCATCCGTTCGACCCGCCAATTCCGGGACGTCCCCTCGATCAGGGCGTCGATCTCGGCCCTCCTGGCCCGAACGCCCTCAACGAGACGAACGGCGTAGGCCTCCGCGGTCCGCGGCCCGGCCTTCCGGCCGGGCTCCGGGACGAGCCCGCCGGCCGGGGCGTCGTTGAACTCGAGGGCGAAAAGGCTCCGCAGAGCCCGCTCCCGGGCCGTCCGGCGTCTGCCCATGGCTTCAGAGCTTGGCCTCCTTGAGGAGGTTGAGGACCTCGACGAGCGACATGGCCGCATCCCAGCCCTTGTTGCCCGATTTCGTCCCCGAGCGCTCGATCCCCTGCTCAAGGCTTTCAACGGTGATGATCCCGAAGGCGATCGGGACGCCGTCCTCCAAGGCCGTCTGGGCCAGGCCCTTGGTGACTTCGGCCCCCAGAAAATCGAAATGGGGCGTATCCCCCCGGACAAGGGCTCCCAGACAGACGATCCCGTCGACCTTGCCCGAGGCGGCCAGTTTCTTGGCGATGAAGGGAAGCTCGAACGAGCCGGGAACCCGGTAGACGGTCAGGCCGGCCTCCTCGGCCCCCAGCCTTTTCAAGGCATCGAGGGCGCCGTCGAGGAGCTTGTCCGTCAGGAAGGCGTTGAACCGGCCGACGACGAGGCCGATCCGGAAGCCCTTGGCGCTCAGCTTGCCTTCGTAGATTTTCATGGCGACACCCCTTTGGCGGAAAGGCTCATGCGATCTTCCGCTCGTAAATTCGGTAGGTTTTGTACAACCGCCCCCCGACGGACATGACGAACCGGTTGACGGCCTCGTTGTCCTCGAGTTGCCAGGACGTCTCGGCCCATTCGTAGGAGGAGTCGAGGAGGTTGGCCAGGAGCTTCTCGTAGAGGAGATAGCTCAATCCCGTCTTCCAATAGTCCGGGAGGATTCCGAAGACGACGATCCGGACCCCCCGGATCTTCTTCCGTCCGAGAAGCAGGCGGATAATCCCGAAGGGAAAAAGGCGGCCCTTGAGCTTGACCAGGATCTCGTTGTAGTTCGGCAGGGCGAAGGCGAAGCCGACGGCCCGCCCCTTGTCCTCGGCCAGGACGACGATCCTCAGGTCGGCCAGCTTGAGGAGCTTCTTGACGGTCGCGTCCATCTCTTTGTCGGTCCAGGGGACGAAACCCCAGTTCTTGACCCATCCCTGATTGTAGACGGCCTTGATCTTCTCGCTTTCCTCGCGCCACGCCTTGGCCTCGAAACTCCGGACGACGAGGTCCGGGTGGGAGGACCTCGTCCTCTCGACGACGCCACGGACTCTCGGGTCGACAACGTAGTTCCGGTCCATGAAGAAGGCATAGAGGTCCTTGGCCTTGGCCAGGCCGCAGGCGGCCATGAGGCCGTGGTAGTAAGGGGGGTTGTAGGGCATCATGACCGTCGGCGGGGAGTCGTAGCCGTCGTAGAGAAAGGCGCACTCGTCGTTGAGGGACAAATTGGCCGGACCTCTGAGCGTGTCCTGCCCCCTTTCCCGGCCCCAAGCCGCGGCGGCGTCAAGGAGGGCCCGGGCGACGGCCTCGTCGTCGACGCTTTCATACATCCCGAAAAAAACGACCTTCTCGCCGTGAACGGCGTTATGGTTGCGGTCGATGATCGCCGCCACCCGGCCCACGACCTCGTCGTTTCGATAGGCCAGGAAGAGCTCCCGGGCGGCATGCTCGAAAAAAGGGTTGCGTCGGACGTCGAGGCGCTCCTTGATGTCCGCGTCCAAGGGAGGAACCCAGCGCGGTTCGTTCTTGTAAACCCGGTGGGGAAAGCGAATGAACGCCCGGAGCTCCGCTTTCTTGCGGACGGAGGTGATGCGGATCATGATGCTTATTCTCTTTCCGGGGCGCTATTGTAACAAATCGCCCTCCCTTTGGAAATACGACGGCGCGAGGGAGGGCCCCCCGGGTCATCGCCGGGGAGGCCGAAGTTGCGGCCGGGGGAAAGATGTGTTAAGAAAACGGGGAAGAGGAGGCCGCCATGAGCGAAATCCGCCGATTCGAGGAAGTCCCCGCCGAGAAGCTGAGGCCCCGCTGCGACCCGGCCTCCATCCCGTACGCGACAAGCGCGGAATGCCCCTCCAGCGAGGACATCATCGGCCAGGACCGGGCCATGCGGGCCCTTCAAACCGGCCTCGACATCAAGAGCGTCGGATACAACATCTTTATCACCGGCATGCTCGGCACGGGCCGGACGACGTCGATCAAGAGGCTCCTCGAGCGCCTGGAGAAAAGCGGCCGCCCGCCGGACGATCTTCTGTACGTCAACAACTTCCGCAATCCCGACGAACCGACCCTCCTCCGGCTCCCGACCGGGCAGGGCCGGGCCTTCGGCACGGCCATGGACCATCTCGTCGAAAAGCTGAAGCAGAGCATTCCCGACCTCCTGAAAAGCCCCTACTACACCGAGGGCCGGGACGCGATCGTCGAAAGCCAGCAGCGGAAGCAAAAGGACGTCCTTCAGGCCTTCGAAGAGGTCGTGGCCAAGGAAGGGTTCGCCGTCATTCAGGTCCAGATGGGCCTGTTCGTCAAGCCCGACCTGTTTCCGGTCATCGAGGGGCAGCCCCTCCCCTTTCCCAAGCTCGAACAGCTCGTCCGGGAGAAGAAATTCCCCGAGGAAGCCGTGGCCGCCCTGAAGGCGAAGTACGAGACGCTGTCGGGAAAGCTCGAGGACGTTTTCGGCCGCCTCCGGGACATCGAGGAGGAAACCCGCGGCCTTCTCAAGGCTTGGGACGATGAGGCCCTGACCCCCGTCGTCCGGTCGGCCGTGGCCGACATTCAGGCTAAATTTTCCGACCCGGCCGCCCGGGCCTACCTGGCCGAGGTCGAAGAAAGCCTCAT
>VGJF01000048.1 GCA_016867585.1 Candidatus Aminicenantota bacterium
GACTTTGAACCTGAGGGTGATGTAGGCGAGCATACCGACAAGGGCCCAAATCGTGGCCAGGGTCGCCTTTTTCCGGAGGTCGGCCCCGACCTGGGGACCGACCGTCTCCCGGCTGAGGACGGCCAGCGATCCGAGATAAGTCTTTTCCCGGAGCTCGGCGACGGCCTCGGCGGCCAGGCCGAGACGTTCGACCTCGTCGAGGCTCCGGATGAGGCCTTGGTCCTTGCGGAACCGGGCGATTTTTTCGGCCGCGGCGGCCGACTCTTCGGGAATAACGGGTTCAAGGAGGAAAGCCAAGCTTTTTTCATCGATGGCGTTGAGGTCTTTCAGCCCCCGCTCCCGGTCGATCGCGTTTTCCTCGCTGGCCAGGGTTTCGATGACCCGGTTGGCCATGATCTCGTGGGCTTCGAGCTCGAGATCGGCCTCGCCTTCGGCTTTCGGAAGCTGGGTCCGGATCTGGAATTCCCGTCCGCCTTTCTCGATTTCCTGGATCGAGGCTTCCCCGAGTCCGATGGCCCGGAGGTCCTGGCGGACCGCGCCGACCGAGGTCGGCTGGGCGAAGAGGATCCGCAGGAGCGTCCCGCCCCGGAAGTCGACCCCGAATTTGAAGCCCTGGCCGAAGGCGAGGTTCAGGATTCCGGCCAGGATGACCGCCGCCGAGAAGGCCAGGGCGATGAACCGGTACTTCATGAAGTTGATGTTGGGGGTTTTGAAGAGGCGCATGGTCAGATACTCATTTGTCGGGCTTTGGCGCTCACGGTCAGGTCGAAGATCAGCCGCGAGACGAAGACGGCCGTGAAGAGGTTGGCGACAAGGCCGATGATCAGGGTCACGGCGTACCCTTTGATCGGACCCGTCCCGAACTGGAACAGGAAGACGGCCGAGATGATCGTCGTGACGTTGGAGTCGAAGATGGCCGAGAAGGCCCGCTTGAACCCCGTGACGATCGAGGCCGCGATGCTCTTGCCGAGGGCGAGTTCCTCCTTGATCCGCTCGAAGATCAGGACGTTGGCGTCCACGGCCATGCCGATCGCCAGGATGATCCCGGCGATGCCGGGAAGGGTCAGGTTCGCCTTGAAGTAGGCCAGGCAGGCGACGACGAGGATCGTGTTCAGGATGAGGGCGACGACGGCGTTGATCCCGGCCAGCCGGTAGTAAAAGATCATGAAGATGATGACCAGGGCCAGGGCGACGACCGAGGCCATGAGGCCGGCCCGAATGGAGTCGGCCCCGAGGGAGGGGCCGATCGTCCTCTCCTCGAGGTATTTCATCGAGGCCGGGAGGGCGCCGGACTTCAGGATGAGGACGAGGTCTTCGGCCTCCTCGACCGTGAAGTTGCCCTGGATGATCCCGTCGCCCTGGATCCGGGAATTGATGACCGGGGCGGATTGAACCTTGTCGTCGAGGATGATGGCCATGAGCTTGTTGATGTTTTCGCCGGTGGCCGTCTCGAACCTCCGGGCGCCGTCGGGATTCAGGGAGAAGGAGACGGCGGGATTGTTCCACTCGTCGGTTCCCCGCCGGACGATGCGGAGATCCTTGCCGGTGACCGTGGGGACTTTCTTGACCAAAAAATAACCCTCGGCCCGGCGCTTGGGGTCGCCCTTGACGACCCGGCCGTCCTCGGGGACCTGGCCGCCATAGGGGGAGAGGAGCGTCTCCTCGTCCTGGGCGGGTCCGGCGATGACGAGCGACCACTCCAGCAGGGCCGTCGTTTTGATGATGTTCTTCACCCGGTCGGGGTTGTCCACGCCGGGGAGCTCGACGATGATCCGATCGCCCGTGATTCCGCCCTGCCGCTGGATCGTCGGCTCGGCCACGCCGAACTGGTCGACCCGGTTGCGGATCGTTTCGACGGCCTGGTTGACGGCCTGGTCGCGGAGGTACTGGGCGACCTGTGGCTTCATCGTCAGGGTTGCCCGTCCGGGACCCATGGCCGTATCCCACTCCCGGAAGGAATCCTCGAGGACGTCGCGGACTTTCACCTCCTGGTCGGGATTGAGTCCGCTGACGAGGATCACGCCGATCTCCGGGTTCGTGACCGCGGCGAAGACAAGGTCCCTTTTCTTCATCTGCTCCTGGAGGCGGAGGATCTCCTGGTTCGTCTCGATGATGACGGCGTCGTCGGTGACGACCTGCATGAGGAGGTGAATGCCGCCCCTGAGGTCGAGGCCGAGATGGATCTTCTCGCCGAGGGGAAGGGAGACGACGACCGCCAGGACGACGACCGCGACGACGAGGACGATTTTCCAGCGCAGTCCTTTTTTCATCTGGGATTTCTCCGTGCCGAATTCCCGCCGCCGGAATGGGGCCCGTTCAGGACTCGGATTTGTCCGGGGCGGAGGATTCCCCCTTGCCGAGGATGACCCCGATCGCGCCTTTGGTGACCTCGATCTTCGTGTTGGCCGCGACCTTGACTTCGATCCGGTCCTTTTGGAGGCCCATGATCGTCCCGAAAATGCCGCCGCTCGTGATGACCCGGTCGCCGGGCTTCAGGTTCTCGACCATCATCTGGTGCTTTTTCTGCTTTTTCCGCTGGGGGAGGATGATGAGGAGGTAGAAGATCGCGAAGACGAGGATGAAGGGGACGAGGGCTGTCAGCATGCCCCCCTGGGGGGCCGGCCGTCCCGTCGGGGCGGTTTGTTGGGCCGCGGTTAAAAAGGCGCTGAAGATCATCGTGTCACTTCCTTTAGGGAGTTCATCAGATTCAACTTAACGCGTTGAAACGATTGTGATTGGATAGATTGCCGTATTTTCGCGAAGATGTCAAGGTAAAAAAACAGGTTGTGGATCGTGTTCAAGACGGCCGAAGCGATCTCGCCCCGCTCGAAAAGATGGCGAAGGTAGGCCCGGGAATAGCGGCGGCAGGTCGGACAGGCGCAGTCGGGATCCAAGGGGCCTTCGTCGCCGGCATACTTCTTGTTCTTGATGGCGACGACGCCGCGGCTGGTGAAGAGCGAGCCGTTGCGGGCGTTCCGGGTCGGAAGGACGCAGTCGAACAGATCGATCCCCCGCTCGACGGCTTCGAGAATGTCGGCGATGTAGCCGATCCCCATGAGATAGCGGGGTTTGTCCCTGGGGATGAGGGCGTCGCTCCGTTCGAGAATCTCGAGCCTCTGGGTCCTCGACTCGCCGAGGCCGAGGCCGCCGATGGCGTAGCCTTCGAAATCCAGGGCGACGAGATCGTCCGTGCTCCGGAGGCGGAGTTCCAGGTCGACGCTTCCCTGGGTGATGCCCCAGAGTTGGGACCCGGAGTCTCCGTCCCGATGTCGGTCGCGGGCCCTCTTGGCCCAGCGGGTCGTCGTCTCCACGGCTTCCCGAACCTTCTCCGCGGGAGAGGGGTAGGGGACGAAGTAATCCAGGGCCATCATGATGTCCGAGCCCAAGGCGATTTGGATGTCGAGAACGGCTTCGGGCGTGAGAAAGAATTTCGTCCCGTCGATCGGCGAGGCGAAGGCGACCCCGTCCGGGCGGACTCTGGCCAGGGGGGAGAGGCTGTAGATCTGGAACCCGCCGCTGTCGGTCAGGATCGGCCTCGTCCAGGACATGAACCGGTGAAGTCCTCCGAGCCGGCGGATCGTCTCCGGGCCCGGCCTTAAGAAAAGATGGTAGGCGTTGCAGAGGAGGAGCTGGGCGCCGAGGGACTCGACCCGGTCGTGGGTCAGCCCCTTGACCGAGCCTTGGCTGGCGACCGGGGCGAAAGCCGGCGTGGCGATCGGTCCGTGAGGCGTCCGGATTTCGCCCGCCCGGGCCGAGGAGCCCGGGTCGCCGGCGCGGACGGCGAAGGCGTTCGTCATGTCGCGAACCGGAAGAAGACGACGTCGCCGTCGCGGACGAGGTAATCCTTGCCTTCGAGGCGAACCCGGCCTTTCTCCTTGGCCTGATGCCAGGAGCCCTCGGCCGCGAGGTCTTCGAAATCAACGACCTCGGCCCGGATGAAGCCATGCTCGATGTCGGTATGGATCGATCCCGCCGCCCTGAGGGCGGTCGTCGACCGGGCGATCGGCCAGGCCCGGACCTCGTCCTTCCCGACGGTGTAAAAAAAGACCCGGTCGAGCAGGGTCATCGCCGCCTTGAAAAAACGGCCGGAAGTGAGCTCCCGGAGGCCGTATTCCTCGCGGAAAGCGGCTTTGTCGGAAGGGTCCTCGACGTCCATGATTTCCGCTTCGATTCGGCCGCAGGCGGCCAGGACCGAGGCCCGGGATCCGACGGACCCGGCGGCCCGTTCGATCTCGTCCAGGCGGCCGGCGTCGGATTCATCGGCGTTGACGAGGTGAAGGACGGCTTTTTGGCTCAAGAAGGCGAATGCCCGGATGGCCTTGTCCTCGTCGCCGTGAAAGCCGAAGGTCCGGAGGGGATGTCCGCCTTCGAGATGGGCCTTTCCGCGCAGAAGGACGTCCCGTTCCCGTTCGAAGTCGGGATTCTTCATCTTTTTAAGGTCCTTGTCGAGGCGCTCGAGCCGGGCTTCGACCGTCCCGAGGTCGGCCAGGACGAGCTCTTCGTCCATCGTCCGGATATCCTCGGCCGGGGCGACGCGACGACGGGGATGGGGGATGCGTTCATCACGGAAGCCGCGGACGACATGGACGAGGAGGTCGGCCCGTCGGAGGGCGTTCAAAAAAACGCTCGTCTTGACCTCACCGATGGAAATCCCCGCCAGGTCGATGATTTCGACGGCCGCGGCGACTTTTTTCCGGTCGGGGTGGAGGCCGGCCAGCCGGTCCAACCGGGGATCGGGGACCGGGGTGACGTGTTCGTGGGCCTCCCGTTTTCCGGCTTCGAAGGTCCGGGCCGAAGTCCGGGCCCCCGTCAAGACCTTGAACAGGGTCGATTTGCCGGCCTGGGGATATCCGAACAGGGTGAAATTCACCCGGGTAGTATAACCCAATATCGCCGCTCGCAACATCCGACGAGTTCTGCTTCGGCCCGCCCCCGTCCCTCCTTGCCGAGGCGGCGGGGGGCCTGGCGGGAGCGAGCCTTTTTTTCGTCGGCCGGCGGTTCAAGTTGAAGGGCGGAAGCTTTTGGGCTATATTAGGGCTTCTAAAAAAGGCCTGGAGCATGACCGAAGAGAAGCCGATCGCGAAAAAGAAGCGGGAAAAAAGCGTTTTCCGGGAGTATTTCGAGCTCATCGCCGAGACGGCGGTGTTCGTCTTCTTCGTCATGACCTTCGCCGTCCAGGCCTTCCAGATCCCGACCGGGTCCATGGAACCGACCCTGCTCGTCGGCGATTTCCTCCTCGTCAACAAACAGATCTACGCCGCCCCGACGACCTTCCTCGACCGTCTTCTCCTGCCCCGCCGCGAGCTCAAGCGGGGCGACATCGTCGTTTTCAAGTACCCCAACGACATGTCCAAGGACTACGTCAAAAGGGTCATCGGCCTGCCCGGAGAGACCCTCGAGATCAAGGACAAGGACGTCCTCATCGACGGCCGGCCGGTCGAAGAGAGCTACAAGGTCCACAACGACACCCATGTCATCGCCAAGAAAGATTACTACAATTACGAGGACGCGATCCGGGACAACTACGGTCCGGTGACGATCCCGGCCGGTCATCTCTTCGCCATGGGGGACAACCGGGACAACAGCCACGATTCGCGCTACTGGGGATTCATCCCCCTGACCTATGTCAAGGGGCGGCCCTGGGTGATCTACTTTTCCTACAAGGCCGAGAGGGACGCCTATCAGAAAACGGACCTCAAGGACCGGTTGAAGCGCTTGGTCAGCTTCATCCCGAAGGCCCGCTGGGGAAGGCTCCTGAAGGTCATCCGCTGACCGGCCGGCCGCCTCTCATCTTTTCTCGACGTCGACGTCCTCGTAGGACATGATCGTCTGGACGGGATTTTGGTCCTTGAATTCCGTGGTGAAGACCGCCGTTCGGACCAACCCGTCCATGTAATGGCCGACGGGCAGACCGGCGTAGTAGAGGAGGGTCGGGGCGATGTCGGTCAGCTGGAACGGATCGACGTTCCGGCCCCGGACGATGCCTTTGTTCCCGTAGAAGAAGACCGCGCCCTCCGGTCCCCGTTCGTGGTAGGCCGAGACCTCGGCATTGCCGAGAAGCCATTCGACGAGGCGCTTCCAGAACGGCAGCGGCTCGACCCCGTAGGGGGAATAGACGCAGAGGAGCTCGTCCTCCTTGAGAGAGGCGAGAATCTTGCTGAGGATCCGGTCGTAGAACTGGCAGTAGCGCTCGATGACCGGGCCGAATTTCTGGATTTCTTCCGGCCGGAGATCGCCGAAGTGCTGGGGGAAGCTGAATTTGTAAAAATAGGGCTGGACCCTGTCGAGGCCGACCAGGGTCATCCCGAAAAGTTGCGGCTGCGTCTCGGCCTTGGTTCTCAGGGCCAGGTCCTCCGTCGCCGCGTCGCGGAGAAAGGCCGTCCGGAGACGGATGGCCGTGGGCGAGGTCTCGTCCTTCATGGTCTCGAAGGTCGCCTCGAAGAGCCTCCCCGTCTCCGGTTTCGCGGCCGGAACGGCGAAGCCCTTCGGTTCGGGCCCGAAACGCCGGACCGAAGCCCCGAACATCTCGTAAATCTCCCAGAGGCCCTTGGCCTCCGGCCGGTCGTCGTTGGGGGCGATCCGCAGGAGGCCGAGGCGCTTGAGCTGGCGGAAGAGGATGAACCGGGGGACGACCTCGACCCGGCCGGAGAAACCGGGGATCCCATAGCGGACCTCGGAGATCTGGCGGTGTTTTCCGGGTCGCTTCCCCGTGGCCGCCGTGGCCCGGAGGACGAAGGGGTCGCTCGGGGTGAATCCGGCGAGATGGGCCCAGGCGCCGTTCTCCATGAGATAGGCGAAATTGGGGAGTTTGCCCTGCGAGATGAGCGGAAACAAGACATCGAAACTCAATCCGGCGAGTTCGAGGACGGTCGTCCGTTGGGCGACGGCCCTCGGCTCGATCCGGCTCAATCGGGAGGATTTTCCGGGAGCGGGGAATTGGCCGCGGAGGCCGGCCGCGGCGAGATAGGCCAGACCGGCCAGGACGAAAAAACCGGCGAAGGCCCGGCCGCCCCAGCGGGAGGATTTGTAAAGGACGATGAGCCCCGCGGCCCCGACGACGAACCAAGCGACGAGCTGGCCGAGGATCGCGGATCTCGCCGCGGGGACGAAAAAGGAGGAGAAATGGGCCGTGTTCTCCCTGAAGACGACGAGGAAGGCGAGGGTCAGGAGAGTGAATCCGAGGGTCAGGAAGCGGGGCGAGGGGAAGGGAACGTCGATCGACCGGCCGGCGAAGAAACGGCCGACCGCGGCCGCCAGAAGGCAGAGAAAGGCGACGAGGAGGCCGTAGCTGGCCATGAGGGAAGCGGCCAGACGGGGGAGGTCGAGCGGCCGGAGGATGTGGTTGATGTTCAAGTCGAGGACGAGAAGGGCCAGGAGAAACGAGGCATAGAGACCGCAGAGGAGAGCGTTGCCGAGCAGGCGCAGGAATTTCATCTCCGTCCTCCGACTATATCCAAAGACGGGACGTTTCTCAAGGAGAAACCCCGGGCTTGTGATAAGATACCCGAGATGGGCGAGACGCTCGAAGGGACGATCGGGGCGATTCTTTTCTTCAGCCCCGAGACCGGATACGCCGTTTTCAAATTCGAGGCCGAAGTGGGGGAGTCGCGGACGATCGTCGGGATTTTCCCCCCTCTAGCGGCCGGGGAGCGCCTCCGGGTTTCGGGAAAATGGGAGCTCAACCCGAAGTACGGCCGCCAGTTCAAAGTCGAAAGCTTCTGCCCCGTCCTTCCGGCCGGCCGCAAAGGGATCGAAAAGTTCCTTTCCTCCGGGCTTGTCAAGGGCGTCGGCCCGGTCTTGGCCAAACGGATCGTCGAGGCTTTCGGGGAGGGGACGCTCGACATCCTCAACCGTTCGCCCGAAAAGCTGAGGAAGGTCGAGGGGATCGGCTCGGCCAAGCTCCGGGACATCCGGAGGTCGTGGGCGGAGCACGTCGATATCCGCGACCTCATCATTTTTCTCCAGGAGCACGGCGTCTCGACCAGCCTGGCCCACAAGATCCACCGCCAGTACGGCGACAAGTCCTACGCGGTTCTCAAGAACGATCCCTACCGGCTCTGCCACGACATCTGGGGGGTCGGGTTCAAGACGGCCGACCAGATCGCCCTCAAGCTGGGGATGGATCCGGCGGCCGAGGCCAGGATCAAAGCCTTCCTTCTCTATCTCCTCGAAAAAGACAACGAGAAAGGCCATGTCTTCTCCCTCCGCGGCGAGCTGGCCGCGGCCGCCTCGTCCGAAATCGAAGTCCCGGCCGCCGCCTTCGACCGGGCCCTGGCTTCCCTCCGGGCCGCCGGCCGGATCGTGACCGAGCCCCTGGCCGGCGATGAAGCCGTCTATCTCCCGGTTTTCCATCAAGCCGAGAACGAGGTCGTCAGCGCCGTCCGGGCCCTCGCCCGGACCCCCGTGTTCGTCCCCCCGTTCGACGTCGACCAGGCCATGACCGAGGTCGAACGGGCGATGGGGATCGCCTTTTCGCCGCTCCAGCGCGAGGCCGTCCGGGAGGGCGTCCGAAAAAAAATCGTCGTCATCACCGGAGGGCCGGGAACGGGAAAAACGACGATCGTCCGGGCCGTGGTCGCCCTGTTCGACCGCTGGGGCAAACGCGTCCTTCTGGCCGCGCCGACGGGCCGAGCGGCCAAGCGGCTTTCGGAAACGACGGGCCGGGAGGCCAAGACGCTCCACCGGACCCTCGAGTTCAATCCCAGGCTCGGACGATTCCGCCGGGACTCCGGCCGGCCCCTCGACGGCGAAGCGGTCATCGTCGACGAATTCTCCATGGTCGATCTCCCGCTCATGCACGGCCTTCTGCGGGCCGTGCCGGCCTCGATGCGCCTCATCATCGTCGGCGACCGCGACCAGCTTCCGGCCCTCGGCCCGGGGACGCTTCTGCGAGACCTCATCGCCTCGCCCGAGGTGACCGTCGTCCGCTTGGACGAGATCTTCCGCCAGGAGAAGGAAAGCCTCATCGTCCGGAACGCCCATCGGATCAATCAGGGCCTGGGGATCCTCCATCCGAGAAAGGGCGACCCGGAGTCCGATTTCTATTTCATCCGCCAGGACGACGAAGCCAAGGTCTTCTCGACGATCATGCAAATCGTCGGCTATCGGATCCCCCGGCGGTTCGGACTGGGTCCGCTTTCGCCCCAGGTCCAGGTCATCAGTCCGATGTACAAGGGCCTCGTGGGCGTCGACCGGTTGAACGGGGAAATGCAGGCTCGCCTCAACCCGTCGGGCGAGGCCCTCCGGGTCGGGGGGCGCGAGTTCCGCCTCCGGGACAAGGTCATGCAGACCCGCAACGACTACGAGAAGGACGTCTTCAACGGCGACATCGGGAACGTCGTCCGGATAGACAGGGAGCGGTACGGCCTCGTCGTCGTCTTCGACGGCCGGCCCGTCTTCTACGGGAAAGACGACCTCGACGACATCACCCTGGCCTACGCGATTTCCGTTCACAAGGCCCAGGGAAGCGAATACGCGGCCGTCGTCCTCCCCCTCCTGACGCAGCATTTCATCATGCTCCAGCGAAATCTCCTTTATACGGCCCTGACCCGGGCCAAGCGCCTGAGCGTCGTCGTCGGCTCCTACAAGGCCCTTTACATCGCCATCAAGAACGACACGCCGGTCAGGCGCAACAGCCGGATTCGGGAGAAGCTCCTGGCGGCCGCCGAGGCGCCGGGGGGCCCCGACGGCGGATCGGCCCCCGATTTGACTTGATCCCCCCCCTGGCCTAAGATGAGTCCGACGTAAGGAGGATCAGGCTATGATCAGGTCCCGCGGTTCCGTCCTCGCGGCTTCGGCCTTCATCCTCGCCGGCCTTCTTCTGGCGGCGGAGGCGATCGTCGTCAAGGTCCAGACGACGCCTCTCCGCCGAGCGCCGGAGTTCTTCGCCCCGGAGGTCGCCAAGCTCAAGGCCGGCGACCGGCTCGAACTTCTCGCCGTCCAAGGGGCCTGGCGCCAGGTCAAGACCGCGGCCGGGCTGACCGGCTGGGTCCACTCCTCGGCCGCCGATGTCGCCAAGTTCAACCTCTTGGCCATGTCCGGCGGGACGAAGACCGAAACATCGGCCAAGGAGGCCGCCCTCGCGGGGAAAGGCTTCAGCCGGGAGATCGAGCAGAGCTACCGGGCCAAAAATCCCGGGGTCAGCTATGCCTGGGTGGACAAGATGATCGCCCTGGGCGTCCCGCCCGGACAAGTCGAGGATTTCATCGCCAAAGGCAAGCTCGGCGAAGCGGGAGGGGCCCGATGACCGCCCGCCGTCGGCCGGCGCTCTTCATCCTGACGGCCGTCGCGGTCGGGCTCGTCGTCGGCCAGGGTTGCGGGCAAATCAGGCTGCCCGGCAAAATCGGCGACGCCGCCCAAAAAGCCAAGGACGCCTCCAAGATCGTCAAGGTCGTCCGGAGCGGCTTCGGGGACATCACCGAAGAGGAGGAATACTATATCGGCCGGTCCGTGGCCGCCCTGATCCTTTCCCGATATGCCGTTCTCGACCGGCCTCCGCTGACCCAGTATCTCAACACCCTCGGACAGGCCGTCGTCTTGGCCTCGGACCGCCCCGAGATATATGCGGGTTGGCACTTTCTCGTCCTCGACACGGACGAAGTCAACGCCCTGGCCGCGCCGGGGGGGCTGATCTTCGTGACCAAGGGCCTCCTGTCCCTCTGTCCGGACGAGGACACCCTGGCCATGATCCTGGCCCATGAAATCGGCCACATCACGGCCAAGCACGGCCTTCAGGCGATAAAAAAATCGCGGCTGACCGAGGCCTTCACCGCCCTCGGAGCCCAAGCCGCGGAAGCCTATGGGCCGGCCGAACTCGCCCAAATCACATCGATCTTCGAGGGCGTCCTTTCGGACATCGTCGAGAAGCTCGTCGTCAACGGCTATGACAGAAAATCAGAGCACGAGGCGGACTCTCTGGCCGTGAAAATCGGCGCGGCCCGGGGATACGACCCGAACGGACTTCTCCGCTTTCTCCGAACGATGGTCGGCGACGCCTCGGCCGTTTCGGGAAAAGGATGGTTCAAGACCCATCCCACGCCCGAGCAGAGGCTGGAAAAGACGAAGGCCGAAATCGGCCGGCTCAAGACGGCCCCCGCCCTGGAGGACGTCCGGACCCAACGCTTCCAGCTAGCGATGGCCCACGGCCGGTAGGGCCGGCCTCGGGGCAGCGTGCTGAAAAACCGTTGGCGGCGCGGGCTGGTCGTCGGCGCGGCGGCCTTCCTCCTGGCTCAAGGCGTCGGACGCCTCGGCCTGCTACGGCGGCTCGAGCTCAAGGCGTGGGACGCCCGGATGCGGGCCTTCGCCGACCCGGCTGCCTCGAGTCCGGACATCGTCCTCGTCCTCGTCGACCAGTACAGCCTCGACCTTTATGCCGAGGCCCAGGACCTCTCCTGGCCGTGGCCGCGAGAGCTTTACGGGTACCTTGTCCGTTATCTCGCGGCCGGCGGGGCTCGAGCCGTCTTTTTCGACTTCGCCACGACCGAAAGCTCGCGGTCCGGCCCCGAAGACGACGCCGCCTTCGCCGAAGCCGTGGCCGAGGGGGGAAATGTCGTCCTTCCCGTATTTTTGAGCGACGAGGACAAGGCCAGCGACCCCGAACGCCTGGGGCTTCTGGCCCGGTTCGCCGTCGAACCGCCGCCGAGGGGCGTCTCGGACGAGACCTTCCGTTCGGCGACCCTCCCCATCCCCGAGCTCCTTCGGGCCGCCCGGGCCGTGGGCAATGTCCGGGTCAATCCCGACGAGGATTCGATTTACCGCCGTCTTCCGCTCTGGCATCGGTTTGGGGAGATGACCCTGCCTTCGGTCCCCGAGGCCCTGGTTTCGGTCATCGACTCGGGCGGAGGCCGTCCGCCCCTCCGCCTCGACCGGGGCGGACGGATGATCATCCGGTTTTTCGGACCCGGCGGGACCTATCGGACCTATCCCGTCGCCGCCCTCCTCAATTCCTACGCCCAAATCCGGGAGGGGCGGCCTCCCCAGCTTCCGCCGTCGGCCTTCGCCGGAAAGGTCGTCATGGTCGGGCTCAGCGCGGTGGGCCTCTTCGATCTCAAGGCGAGCCCGCTTTCGGGCGTCGTTTCGGGCGTCGAAATCCATGCCGCGGCCCTCGATACCCTCCTGAACCACCGCGCCTTTGGCGAGCCCTCGGCCGGAGCGACGGCCGTTTATGCCGCCCTCATGGCTTTCCTGGCCGGAGTCGGCGTTTCGGCCGTCAAGCGCACGGGCGCGAACGCGGCCTTCGCCGCCGGCGTCCTGCTCCTCCCGGCGGCGGCCGCGGCCGCGGCCTTCCTGGCCGGTTGGTGGCTGGATTTCGCGACCCCGACGGTCGCCGTTTTCTCGGCCGTCCTCGGAGGAGCCGTCCTGAATTACAGCCACGAAGGGCGGGAGCGGAGGTTCCTTAAGGGCGTCTTCCGCCATTATCTGAGTCCCCAGGTCATCGACCGCATCCTGGAAAATCCCGGGCTTCTCCGCCTCGGCGGCGAGGAGCGGGAAGTGACCTCGTTCTTTTCGGACCTGGCCGGATTCACTTCGATCTCCGAGGCTTTGCCGCCTTCCGAACTCGTCGCCCTGCTCAACGCCTATCTTTCGGCCATGACCGATATCATCCTCGAGGCCGGAGGAACATTGGACAAATACGAGGGCGACGCCATCATCGCGTTTTGGAACGCCCCTCTCGACGACCCCGGGCATGCCCGGAAAGCCTGCGCGGCGGCGATCGCCTGCCAGGAGCGTCTGGCCGCCCTCCGTCCGGAATTCGAGAGCCGATTCGGACGGGGATTGAGGATGCGGATCGGTCTCAACACCGGCCCGGCCGTGGTCGGGAATATGGGCTCGAGCCGCCGCTTCGACTACACGGCCATGGGGGACACGATCAACCTGGCCGCCCGACTCGAAAGCGCGGCCAAGCACTACGGGGTCCCGACCCTGGCCGGGGAAGAGACCGTTTCCCGGGCCGGTGATGCTATAATGAGCCGCGAGGTCGATATTGTCCGGGTCGTCGGCAAAGCCCGGCCGGTCCGGATTTTCGAGCTCGTCGGCGAGCGCGGGTCTCTTTCGGCGGAGGCCGAAAGTCGGCTTCGGGATTATGGAGCGGCGCTGGAGGCGTTCCGCCGGAGGGATTGGGAAGCCGCCGGGGCGGCCTTCGCCGGCCTGCCCGGCGACGCCGTAGCGAGTCTCTATGCCGAGCGATGCCGGCGTTTCGCCGCCGACCCCCCGGCGGACGACTGGGATTTCGTCTTCGACCTCAAGACGAAGTGAAAGGCGGAGGCGGATGAGAGTCGAATTCTTCGGGGTGAGAGGGACGACGCCCCTGACGACGGGGGCGGCGACGGCTTTCGGCCGGAACACCTCCTGCCTGGCGGTGACCTCGGCGGCCGGCGATCTCCTCATCTTCGACGCCGGCACGGGATTGGAGGCTTTGGGGCGGAGGC
This sequence comes from Candidatus Aminicenantota bacterium, assembly GCA_016867585.1. Lineage (GTDB taxonomy): Bacteria > Acidobacteriota > Aminicenantia > Aminicenantales > UBA4085 > JAAZPG01. The sequence goes on from VGJF01000048.1 coordinate 13,428, forward strand.
TTCGGGAAACGGGGGGTCGGGCCCCGCGCCGGATTCACCTTTTTTTGACCCATGTTCATTTCGACCACATCCAAGGGCTCCCGTTTTTCGCTCCGCTCTACGCGGCCGGCGCCGAAATCGTCTTCACCTCGGCTTTTCCGGCCCGCCGCCTGAGGCGCAACCTCGTCCGTTTCATGTCTCCGCCTTTTTTCCCGGCGAGATTCGCCGGGACCGCCTCGTCGAAAACGTTCCGGAGACTGGGGCGGGATCCGGTCGTCATCGGAGGAATGACCGTTTCCGCCTGTCCTCTCCGCCATCCCCAGTCGAGCTTCGCCTACCGTTTGGCCGAAGGCGCCTTCTCGCTCGTCCTGGCGACCGACACCGAGCATCCGCCATCGGGACTCGACGAGCGCCTGGCCGCGTTCTCTCGGGGGGCCTCGGTCCTCGTCTACGACGCCATGTACACGCCCGAGGAATACGAAGCCCGAAGACGCGGCTGGGGGCACAGCACCTGGGCGGCCGGAGTCAGGCTGGCCCGGGCCGCCGGCGTGGAACGCCTCCTTCTCTTTCATCTCAACCCCGACTACTCCGACGCCGACCTCGAGGGGATCGAGGGCCTTGCCCGGGCGGAATTCCCGGCCGCCGTCTGCGCCAGGGAAGGGATGTTGGAAACGGAGACGATCGGCCGATGAACGCCCCGACGATTTACCGGGACCTGGCCGTTTTCGGAGCCGTCTTGCTCGCCGCCGGAACGCTGTCCGTCCTCTTCCGGCTCCTGCTCGGCCGCGTTTTCCGGGCTCCCGGAAAAGGCTGGGGCGTCCTCGTTTCGCGCTCGGGCGGCCCGGCCGTCTTTCTGGCCGTCATCTCCGCCGTCCGGGCCCTCTTCGCGGTCGGCCCGGAGGCCGACCGGTATCTCGAGGCGGCCTTCTTCTTTTTCGCCGTCGTCCTCGTCCTCCGCTTCGTCGACGCCGCGGTCGTCATGATCTACGCCGGCCGCCGACGTCCGTATCCCCTGCCCGACGTCCTGAGGGGGATGATCTTCGCGGCCATTTATCTCTGGCTCTTCTTCACCATCCTCAAGACGATGCTCGGCTTGAACATCGGGACCTTGCTGGCCGGATCGGCGATCCTGACGGCCGTCCTAGGCTTGGCCCTCCAGGGCGTGCTGAGCAATATCCTGTCCGGCTTGTCCCTGCATTTCACCCGGGCCTTCAGCCGGGGCGACTGGGTTGCGATCGGCGGCCACGAAGGCGTCGTCCAGGACACGAACTGGCGGGAAACCCGGCTCCTCGACCGGCAGACGAATATCGTCGTCCTGCCGAACAACGCCGTCGCCTCCGAGAAGATCGTCAATTTTTCCCGGCCGACGCGCAAGACCGCCCTCCTCCTCGTCTTCAAGATCAGTCCGGCGGCCCCGGCGGGCGAAGTTTACGACGCCCTCCTCGAGGCCGCGGGAGATTGCCCCTCGGTCCTGGCCAGCCCCTCTCCGCAAGCCTACGCCACGGCCTTCGACGAGACCGGGCTTTCCTATACCCTGAAATTCTGGATCGAGGACTTCGCCCGGAAACATCCCATCACCGGAGAGGTCGCGAGCCTGGCCTGGTACAAACTCCGGCGCCGGGGGGTTGAAGTCGCCGTTTCCTGGCCCGACCGGGTCGGCGAGATCACCGGGGCGATGGAGGCCTTCCGGCCGACCGCCGCGAAAGCCGCGGCCGACGACATCGAGCGGACAACGTCCATCTTGCGCGGCTCGACCCTTCTCCGCCGCTTCGGCGGAGAGCGTCCCGGAGAGCTGATCGTCGCCGAGAGCGGATTGCGGGAGCTCGCCGCCCGGGTCCGCCGTTCACCCTACACGAAGGGCGAGATCCTCTGCCGCCAGGGCGACAAGGGCACGAGCTGCTTTCTTGTCGTCCGCGGCCTCATTCACGGCCAGATCGGGTACGAGGAGAACGGCCGGCGCTTCCAGACCGAGTTCGACATCGGCCCGGGAGGCCTCTTCGGCGAGATGTCCCTCTTCAACGGTCTGCCGAGGACGGCGACCGGACGGGTGGCCGAGGATTCCGAACTCATCGAGATTTTGGCCCAGGATTTCGGGCGGCTTCTGGCCGGGAATCCGGATATGACGGAAACGATCGCCGAAATGATCAGCGCCCGGAACGCCCAGAACAAGGAGTTCCTCCTGAAGATCAAGGAGCTCTCGGCCAAGGAAGTCGAGGACAGCGCCGATAAACATCGAGTCCTGGCTTACCTCAGGAAATTCGTCGCCGGCTTGTGGAAGTAGGACGGCTTCGGCTATAGTGGGACAGGCGGCCGGTGCGCCTGTAGCTCAGTACGGATAGAGCAGCGGTTTCCTAAACCGCGTGTCGGCCGTTCGAGTCGGCCCAGGCGCACGCCCTTTTTCCCCTGATTCCCCCGGGAAAATCCTCGTTTTCGTTGGTATCCGGCAAAACCGGACATGTCCGCTCGGCTCGTTACCCCGGCTTCTCGTCATTCACCCACATCGAACGGGAGAGAGCAGCGAAAGCGAGCCGGCCGGAAAGACAACGGCTGGACGATTCCAACGGGGCTCCGGGCCGGGACCCTCAGAAGACGAACCCGAAGAGAATCGAGGTGACGGACTGGCGGAGGTCCGACCCGTCGGCCATGAGGGTCGATAGGCCGCGGCTGTAGCGGACCTCGGCCAGGAATCGGTAGTTCGAAATCGTGACCTCGAACCCTCCCCCCAGGACGGCGTTGAAGCCGCCGCTCTTCAGGCCTTCGGCCGGGCTTTCGTCGATCGTGGTTTCCATATCGTATTCGTCGACCAGATCGGTCCGGAGGGTGGCGCTCAGTTTGAGGCTATAGCTCGCCCCGCCGAGGAGATATGGCCGGAATTTGGCTTCCGGGCCCGTCGGCGCCGAAAGGCGGGCGATTAGAGGAAGGTCCAGGTGGCTGAGGCGCAAGGCCAGCCGCACCTTCCCGTTGGCCAGAGGCTCTTCGCTCAGCCCGCCCTTCTGGGCGTAAAAAAGGCCCGGTTGAAGGGCGAAGAAGTCGGTCAAGGAAAACGTCAGGACGGCTCCGGCCGTGAATCCCCCTTTGGTCTCCCAGTCCACGCCCAACCCGGGGCCGGAGAGCCGGGACATGTTCAAGCCGAGGACGATCCCCGGCTCGACGGCCGGAGCGGCCGGGCCGTCGGCGGCAAAGCCCAGGACGATCATGCCAAGGGCGGCGATTTTCGTTTTCATGGCCTCCGGTATTGTCTCACATCGGACCGGCGACCTCAACCGGATTGGGGGCCCGAGCCGCGCCGAGTTTCGAGAAAAATCACGGCCCTGATCGACATCGCCGTCCGGCCGTGACCCGGCGGTTTTCAGACTTCGGGGGTTGAGGGCCGCCGGCAAAATCTCCCCCCGGCCCCCCCCCGAAAAAGGGTTGCCCCCCCGGGCCTC
>VGJF01000049.1 GCA_016867585.1 Candidatus Aminicenantota bacterium
CGCCGAGTTTCGAGAAAAATCACGGCCCTGATCGACATCGCCGTCCGGCCGTGACCCGGCGGTTTTCAGACTTCGGGGGTTGAGGGCCGCCGGCAAAATCTCCCCCCGGCCCCCCCCCGAAAAAGGATTGCCCTCCCGGACCTCGCAAGATAGAATATCCGCGACTCGACATGCGCGGTATCGGAGGAACGGGATGCCCAAAGCCCTCGTCTGCTATTTCTCCCGCAGCGGGCACACGGAAATAATGGCCGAGGCGATCTCCGAGGCCTTGAGCCGCGGCGGTCTTCCGGCCGACCTGCGGCCCGTCGCATCCGTCGGCCCCGACGATCTCCTGGCCTATGATTGCCTGGTCTTCGGTTCTCCGACGTATTACGGAACCATGGCCTGGCCGGTCAAGAAGCTCCTTGATGAGAGCGTCAAGCATCACGGAAAGCTCAAGGGAAAGGTCGGCGGAGCGTTCACCTCGTCGGGCAACCTGGCCGGCGGAAATGAGACGACCGTCCTCGACATCCTGAACGCCCTCCTCATCCACGGGATGATCGTCCAGGGGGATCCGGCCGGGGATCACTACGGCCCGGTTTCGGTCGGCAAGCCCGATGCGAGATCGCTGAAAAGCTGTGAAAATTACGCCCGCAAACTGGCCGCCCTGACCCAGAGGCTTTTTCCGGAAGGATAGCGGATCCTTCGCGTTCTCTTAACTTTTTCGGCGGATTGTGATAAAAAGGACGCCGTCATGAAAAAGACGGAGCGTCATCACCTCAAAGGGGACGAATTCGTCCATGGGATGGAGCGTTTCATCGCCTTCGCCAGGCAATGGCGCAAGGAATTCATCACCGGCGCCGCCCTGATCGCCGGTCTGGCCTTGCTTTTCGCCGGGCTGCAGGTCATCCGGGGCGCCGCCGCCCGGCGAGACAGCCGGATGCTGGGCGAGATCCTGAAGCTCCGGGCCGAGGCGGCCGGAGACGAGGCCGGGGCGGCCAAACTCGAAGCCATGGCCGAACGGGGAAAATACGGCCGCTTGGCCTCGATTTCCCTGGCGACCCTGTGGATCGAAAAGGGCGACCTCGACAAAGCCCAGGCCGCATTGTCCGGAATCAAAGGCAAGTCCCGCGATTTTCTGGCCTATCAAGCCCGGGATTTGGCCGCCCAGATCGCCGTCATGAGAGGGGAATACGACCGGGCGATCGGGCTGTTCAAGGCCATCGAGGCCGAGAAGCCCAAGGAGTACGTCCTGGAGGCGGTCCTGTTTCACCGGGCCGAAGCCCTGGAGAAACGAGGGGACTTGGCCGAGGCTTTGGAGCTTTACCGGAAGGTCGAAAAAGAATATGCCCAGAGCTATTTCGGCTACGAAGCTTCGCTCAAGGTCCGAAAGCTCGAGGCGGCCGGCTGAGCGCCTTGCCAACGAGGCGGAAAACGCTATAATGAAGCGTCGATAATTCTCAGGAGGAGCATCATGGCCTATAAAATCACCGAGGAATGCATCAACTGCGGCGCTTGCGAGCCCGAGTGCCCGAATCAGGCGATCTCGGCCGGGGATACGATCTATATCATCGAACCCGAGAAATGCACCGAATGCGTCGGCAGCTACGACGAATCCCAGTGCAAGGCCGTCTGCCCGGTCGACGCCTGCGTTCCCGACCCGGACAAAGTGGAATCCCGGGAGGAGCTCGAGGCGAAATACAAGAAACTCCACGGCTGATCAGCCGCGGGTTCGAGGGGGGATCAGGAGTGAGGTTCTCACTCCTATTTTTTTACCCGAGACGCGGACGATGAGAGAGGGATTCGGGCCGGAAGAACGGCCGCTTTCCGGGGCGCCGGCTTCCGGTCGCCGCCGCTGGACGGCTGGTCTTCTGGCCAAGGACCGTCCCTGGCTGAATGGGGCGCTGTTCGTCCTCACGTTGGGTTCGGCTTACGTCGTCGGCCTGTCCTGGAGCGCGAGTTATCTTTTCGTCGACCGGATAGCGCCCGACCCGGCTCTCCGGGCGGGGGGCTGGATGCTGCGCGATCCCCGGGTCATCGGGTTGAGCGCGGCCTACGCCGCGGCGCTCATGGCGATCCTTCTGGCTCATGAGTTGGGTCATTATTGGACCTGCCGGCGCAACGGCTTGAGTGCAACGCTCCCGTTTTTCATCCCCGCGCCGACGCTCATCGGGACGCTCGGGGCGTTCATCAAGATCCGGACGCCCATCAGCCGGAAACGCGTCCTCTTCGACGTCGGCATCGCCGGGCCGCTGGCCGGCTTCGCCTTGGCCGTGCCCGCCCTGGCCGCCGGTCTGGCCTGGTCAAAAGTCGTCCCGTCCCTGCCTCGCGAGGAGTCCATCCTCTTCGGGGAACCGCTTCTTCTGAAGCTCCTGAGCGCCTTTCTGGTCGAGAATCCGGGTCCCGGCCACGACCTTGTCCTCCACCCCGTGGCCTTCGCCGGCTGGGTCGGCGTCCTCATCACCGCCCTGAACCTCTTCCCCGTCGGACAGCTTGACGGAGGCCACATCGCCTATGCCGCCTTGGGGCCGAAGTCGCGGCCGTTGGCCCGCTTTGTTCTGATTCTCTTCCTCATCCTGGCGGCCGTCTTTTGGGCGGGATGGCTGATCTGGTTTTTTCTGCTTCTCCTCTTGAGGGTCGACCATCCGCGGATCGCGGACGAGGAGGCTCCCCTGGGCCGGGGCCGGACGGCTCTGGCTTGGGCCGCTTTCCTCATTTTCGTTTTGTCTTTCATCCCCGCTCCCGTCAAGGCGTATAATCTCCTTGAGCTCATCCGGATGTTGGGCCGATGACGGGCCGGGAACTTTTTCACAAAATTTGTGGAAAAGTTGTGGAAAATCCGAGGCGCGAAAAGCCGAACAACGGACAATACTTCAAGATACGGCGGTTTGCACAAGAATTCGTCACCAATTTATTATTTAATTAAAATCAATGAATTATGAACTATTTGAAAACAATAGAAATGCCGAAGCGGTTGAAAACCGAGGGGGATAGCCATGGATTCCACCTTCAAATCCGTCGAGGAACAATTCAACGGCCTCAAAGCCCGGTTTCAAGCCGGGGGGATCACCCGCCAGGAATTCATCGACGAGATGAAAAAACTCCGGCTGAAGGACGAAGAAGGGCGCTTCTGGATGATCGGCGCCCAGAGCGGGAAATGGTATTTTTTCGACGGCCGGGATTGGGTCCAGGCCGAACCGCCGACCCAGAAAAGCCATAAGGCCATCTGCGTCTTTTGCGGGTTTGAGAACAAGATCGAGGCCGAGGTTTGCGGCCGCTGCGGAGGCACGATCGGCGCGGAGAGAAACGTCTGTCCGGATTGCGGGGGGGAGCTCCAGCCGCCCTTTTTGACATGTCCCCGGTGCCCCGAAGGGCCGGCCGAGGTCGAGGTCGAAACGCCGGCGGCGGTCGACCGACGGGGGGGGGCGAGCCGCTTCGTCCTCCGTTCCATCCAACCGCTCTCCCTTCTTTATTTCGGTGGCCTTCTCGGAGCCTTGTTGGGCGTCGGCTTCGGAATTTTTTCGGGGGCGACCGGGTATTTCGACGGAAGCCTGTCCTTCTTGCCCTCCGCCTTGACCGAGCTTCAGGGCAAGCTTCTCGGAGCGGTCATCTTCGGCTTGATCGGCGGAGTCGCCGGTTTCGTCGTCTTTGCCTTGGCCGGCCTTTTCAAGGCCGTGGTCCTCAATTTCGTCCTCTCGTTGACCGGGGGGATCAAGTTCACGACGACCGAGAGCGGCCGTCCGGAGGCCGAAGGCCCGCCTTCCGAAGCCGATGGCCCTTGAGTTTGGCCAGGGCGAAAGCGATCTGTCCGACCGAAATCGATTCGTCGTTGGGCGAATAGGCGACCGGTCTGAGGACTTGAAATCCGTTCCTCTCGAGAGCCGCTTCGGCCCGGCCGAGGAGCCTCCGATTCAGAAAGACGCCTCCGGTCAGGGCGACGGCCTCGATTCCGGCCGTCTCCCGGGCTTCCTTGGCGATCGTCACGGCGGCCCGGGCCAAGGCGCCGTGAAATTTCGCCGAGATCACCGACGGGGAGACGCCCCGCCGGATGTCGGAGGCGATCTCCCGGACGGACGGGACGAAGGACACGACGAGGGGCGACCCTTGAGGGCGGCGAAGGCCGAAAGGGTAGGCTCCGCCTTCCGGACCGGCCGCGGCCTCGAGCCGCATGGCCGCTTCGGCCTCATATTCGTTTTCCAGAGGGGCCAGGTCGGTCAAGGCCGCGACGGCGTCGAACAACCGCCCGCAGCTCGTCGACAAGGGCGATCGGAGGCCGGAAGCGATCATCTCCCAGACGCCGCGGACGAGTCGGGGAGGGAGGCGCCGGAGGAAGGGGAGGTCGGGAGGCCCGGAGGGATCGAGCGCATGGAGATAGCTCAGGGCCATCCGCCAGGGCTCCCTGGCCGCCGCGTCGCCGCCGGGCAGCGGCCGCGGTTCGAAATGGGCGAAACGCTCCGCCCGTTCATAATCGGCCAGGAGAAACTCGCCGCCCCAGGCCGATCCGTCAGCCCCGTACCCGTAGCCGTCCCAGGAAACGCCCAGGATCCGTTTTCCGACCGGAAATCCATGCTCCAAGCAGGCGGCGAGGACATGGGCGTGATGATGCTGGAGGCGAAGATGGGGGATTCCCAGCGTCTCCGCGAACCGGGTCGTGTGGAAATCGGGATGAAGGTCCGAGACGACGCAGGCCGGGGAGACGGAGAAGAGCTTTTCCAAATGGCCGATGGTCTCCTCGAAGTACAGCCGGTTCCGGTAGTCGTCCAGGTCGCCGAGGAACTGGCTGGTGATGACATATCCGTTCTTGTAGACCGAGACCGTGTCTTTGAGCTCGGCCCCGAGGGCGATGACGGATGAATTGGAGGCCAAGCCCTCCGGGACGCGTTGGGGATAGGGGACGTAGCCCCGGGCCCGGCGAACGAAGAGGGGTTTTCCCCGGACGACCTTGACGACCGAGTCGTCGGCCCGCATCTCGATCGGCCGGTTGTGGGTCAGAACGACATCGGACAGCCTTCCGAGGTCGCCGTCGTCGTCCTTGATGATCGGCGCATCCTTGGGATTCGAGCTCGTGGCGATGACGAGGCCGAGATGTTCGAGGAGGATGTCGTGGAGAGGGGTGTAGGGGAGCATGATGCCCACCTCGTCGAGATGGGGGGCGATCCCCGGGATGTCCCGGCTCTTTGAGAGAAGGACGATCGGCCGCCTTTCGGAAAGCAGGAGTCTTTGTTCGGCCGGAGAGATGCGGGCGTATCGCCGGGCTGTGGCGAGGTCCTTGGCCATGAGGGCGAGCGGCTTCCTTTGCCGGTCCTTAGTTTTGCGCAGTCGGGCCACGGCCCGGGAATTTCGGGGGTTGGCGAGAAGATGATATCCTCCCAGGCCCTTGACGGCGGCGATCTTTCCGGCCCGGACGAGACGGGCGACGGCCTCGATTCCCCCTTCCAGGATCCGGCCGGTGCGGCTGTCTCGCAGGATCAGGGAGGGCCCGCAGGCGGGGCAGGCCACCGGCTGGGCGTGATAGCGCCGGTCGAGGGGATCGCGGTATTCCCGGCGGCAGTCGGGGCACATCGGGAAGCCGGCCATGGTCGTCCGGGCCCGGTCGTAGGGGAGAGCCCGGACGATCGTGTAACGAGGCCCGCAGTCCGTGCAGTTCGTGAAGGGGTAACCGAACCGTCGGTCGACGGGGTTGCGGATGTCCGCCCGGCAGGCTCCACAGACCGAGATGTCGGGGGCTATGAAAACGAAGCTGTCCCCTTCGCCCGAGGGTTTGACCTCGAACCCGGTCAGGCCTTGAGCTTTCGCCGGCCTCAAGGTCGAACGCTCGACCCGGGCCAAAGGCGGGAGGTCGGTCGAGACGGCCCGGGCGAAGGCCGCGAGGGCCGGGGCCGAGCAGGATTCGACGTGGATTTCGACCCCCCGGCCGACGTTCTTGACCCATCCGGCGAGGCCGAAGCGGCGCGCCAGGCGGTAGATGAACGGCCGGAATCCGACGCCCTGGACAATGCCGAAAACATGGAGACGCCTTGCCAGGGCGGTTTCGGGCCGGAGCTTGCGGGGGGGCATCGGACGGCTAAGGACTGACCGACAAAGGCCGAGGACGGAGGCTCGAGCGGCATCCGCAGTAATTCTGCCGGTACAATCCATGGGCCCGGCTGAGCTCGACGCTTCTTTGGAACCCGTTCTTTTTCTTGAAATCCGCCTCGAGGAACGTCAGGCCGTGCTTCCGGCCGAGACGGCGGCCGATTTGGTTCAGGATGTCGGCCCTCTTCCAGGGGCTGACGCTCATGATCGTCGTGAAGGCGGAGATCCCCATCCGGCGGGCGAGACGGGCGGTCCGCTCCAGTCTGAGGGCGTAGCAGATCCGGCAGCGCGGCCCTCTTTCAGGGGCATCCGAATAAGCCCGGGTCGCGGCAAACCAAGCTGCGGGCTCGTACGGCCCCTCGAGAAGGCGGAATCCGAGGAGCCGCTCGACCTTGCGGGCCTCGGCCAGGCGGAGGGCGTATTCCGATTCCGGCCAGATGTTGGGATTGTCGAACAGACCCGTCACGGCGTGGTCTTCCTGGAGGAGGGCGACGACATAGAGGGCGTCGGGGGCGCAGCAAACATGGGCCAGGATCGAGGATTTGGGCATGGCCGGTTATTTTACCGCAGGGCGTCGATTTGGTCGAGGTATGCGACGATGGTCCGGTTGAGCTTGTCGATCTCGGCGTAGAGGAGGGCTAAATCCGGATGGTCCAGGCGCCGCTCATCGACCTTTTCTCCGAGGTCGAGAAACCGGTCTTCTTTGAGGGCCGCCAGCCGGCGCGTCTGCGATTCTCCCGCCTCGACCGCTCTTTTCAATCCTTTGGCTTCTTTCTTGAGGCGGATTTCCTCGTCCTTGGCTTGGCGAAACGCCTGGGCGTCGAATCCCCGTCCCTCCTCCCTCTCTCTGAGGAGGCTCTTGCGGCGGAGGCGGAGTTCGTCCAGACGGGCCTGGGACGAGAGCGATCGGACCCGTGATTCGGTCAATTCCGCCTGCCCGCGCTCGAGAGACCTCTCCAGAAGCTCGAGCTCCCGATAAAGGGATTCGAACCGGGAGGGCTCGATCCGGCCCAGCCAAGCCTTTTTCCCCAAATCCCGATGGAGGCCGGCCCGGCGCTTCTTGGCCCGGTTGAGGCGGAGCTTGAGGCGGGTGAGGCGGAATCGCAGTTTGGGCTTCGAGAGGAGGAAATTCAAGCGTCGGCGGAGGTCCTTGTCTCGGAGGAAGATGAAGGCCAGCAGGAGCAGGATAAAGCAGAGGAGGAGCCAGAAAATCCAGTAGGGGAGCCCTTCGCGGACGAGGACGGGGGCGGTCTGGGGAACGTTCGCGAGTCTCAGAATCGGGCCTTCCTTCCCGGTTGGAACGTCATTTCTCTTACCGGAAGGAGGGAAAAAAGTCAATGGCCGCGAGGAGGATATTTCGTCAGCGGCGGGGGATAACGAGGCGGGGACGGAGGAGGTCCGGGAGCCCGAAAGGGAGAGACGGAGGGCGGGCGGCGAAGTCGTCGACGGCCCATTGGAGCAGGTGGAGCAGGGCGGGCGCGTTCTCGAGAAAGATCCCCTCGATATCCTTCTCGGCGTTGAAGAAGCCTCCTCCAAGCTGGTCGATGGGCGGAAGCTCGACCGTGTAGGAGGGAACCCCGGCCGTCGCGTAGGTCCAGTCGACCGTGTCGCCGTTGGTCAAATAGTTCAACATGGCGATGCCCTGGCCGGCGGCATAGGTTCGGCCGTTGACGGGCCTCATGAGTTCGGACATCCGGAGGGCGAGCTCTCTGAGGAGCGGCTCTTCGGGGGCGGGGGCCGTCGTATGCCCCCATGGATAGAGGATGACCTGGGAGAAACTGTGGTAGCTGACGACGGCCCGGAAGTCCCTTTTCAGAAAGAGGTCCCGGACGGCCCTCGTTTCGGGCTCGGAAAAGGCCGCCGTCCCCCGAAAGACCTCGGATGAGGGTTCGCCGCTCGACCCGAGGTTGTCCACCCCCCATTTGTAGCCGTAGTTGCGGTTGAGGTCGACCCCGTAAACCCCGCTCCCGTTGTCGCGCCGGTTCTTCCGCCAGTACCGGTAGACCCGGACCGAATAGTCATGGCCGTCGGGATTGACGAGGGGGACGATCCACACCTCGCTTTGGTCGACGAGCCGGGTGACCTCGGGGTCGGTTCCATAAGATTCGAGGAGGAACTTGGCGAAGAGAAAGGGGACCTCGACCGAGATCCACTCCCGGGCGTGGTGACAGCCGAGGATGAGGACCTCGGCTTCGTCCTCCTCCAGGGCAACGTTGTCGCTGATCTTGAGGCCGTAGATGGGGCGCCTTTCCAAGCTTTCTCCGAGGATGACGAGCTTGGCCAAACCGGGATGTTTCGATGACAGATCGAAGAGGTCCCTCTCGAGATGGAGACCCGTGTGATAGGCGCCGATCGGACCTCCCGGGGACCCCGGCCCGGCGGCGGAGGACCGAAGATGCGGAGTTTCAAAACGAAACGGGATTCCCTCGGCTTCGAGGCGGGCCAGATCTCGAGGCCGGGCCGCGACGAAGAGCCGTCCCTCCCGGCTGCCGAGGAAGTCCAGCTCGAGCGTCCGGAGCTTGGCCGCCGTGGAAGCCGTCCGGGAGAGACTGACGATTTCGGGGAGGTCGACTTGGCCGGCGGCCGCCGGACCGACGGCGAGTCCGAGGACGGCGATCAGGAAGGCGGGGGATTTCATCGTCTTTCTCCGAGCCCATAGCCCAAGGAGAGGGCGACCCGGCTTCCGCCGAGGCCGTCGCCCGAGCCGGATTCGCGGGCGAAGAGGACGCCCAGGTCGAGGACGAAGCCTCGCCATCGCAGTCCGAATCCGGCCGTGGCCCCGGAGTAAGCTGAGGCCGGCGTTTTCATGGGCTGGGGGTCGCGGATGAGGCCGGCTCGGAAGGGGATCTCCGACGGGGCGCTGAAAATCCGCGGACGGAAGCTGAACTCGATCCCGAGGCCGATCTTCAGACTCCCTCGAAAATCCCGCCTTTGCGGGTCGCCGAACCAGGACATCTCATAGGACGGCCAGTGAGCATAAACCATGTCGCCGAAAAACTTGACCTCCCCCCAGGGTTTGGCCTCGACGCCGCACCCGACGAGCCATGGCTGGCGGAGGTCGTCTCTGGCCGAACCGGCGATGACGATCCCCCCCGGAAGGTCCGGGGATTGGTATTCGACCCGGCCTTCGCTCCGCGCCCTCTTCGCGTAGGGCGTCCGGAAAACCGCGGCCAGGCGCAAGGCCGGCCCGGGATCCCAGAGGAGGCCGCCGTTGACGAAGGCCCCGGAATAGCGGTGCGATTTGCCGTCGTTGATCGAGATTCGGGACGACGTCCACGACTCGCCGAGACTTCGGTCCATCCGTCCCGCGGCCAAGTTCAAACCGAGGCCTAAGCTGAGGGACGGGCCGAGCCGGTATCCGGCCGAAAAGCCGATGAGGCGGAGGAGGCCCGTCTGGTCGAACCGGATTCTGTACAGGACAAGTTCGCGAGGCTTGTAGACGTATTCGGCCGGAGGCCGGTCGTAGATTTCGGCCAGGCTGACGCTCAAGGCGAAGGCCCACCGGCCCGACCGGACCGTCAAACCGCCGAAATCGAGGGCCGAAAATCCCAACCAGACAGGTTCGGCGGTGTGGAAGATGCCGGTGTTCACCGGGCCGTATTTGGAGAATGAGGCCGCTTGCACGGACCCGCCGAGGGTCAGGGTGAACGGGGGAAGGGTCGGGAGCACGGCCGGGTTGGCAAACGCCGCGGCGGCCTCGCCTGCGGCGGCAAAGCCCGTCTCTCCCCGTCCGAGGGCGCCCGCCGAAACGAAGGGAAAGGAATTCCAGCTCCTGAAGGGGGCCTCGTCCTCGTACTGGCCGAGGACGAGCTGGGCGGCGCCGGGAAGGGACAGGAGAGGAAGGACCGCGGCGAAGAGCACGGTCCGGACAGCGCGCCGCCGATGAGCCATCGGTCCCGATTGTATCGGGTCTTGCCGGGCGATTGCAAACAGGAAGGGGTTATGCTATAGAAAGGCGTTATTTTTCCGGAGCGCAGGCGATGGACAAGAAGAAACGGGTCAAAATCACGGGAACGGGGTTCTATGTCCCGGACCAGATCCTGACCAATGCCGACCTCGAGAAGATCATCGACACGACCGACGAGTGGATTCTGACCCGGTCCGGAATCCGGGAGAGGCGAATCGCCCGAGAGGACCAGGCGACCTCGGATTTGTGCATCGAAGCCGGCCGGCGCGCCCTGGAGGATGCCGACCTCGAGCCGTCCGAGATCGACGCCGTCATCGTCGCGACCAACTCTCCGGACACGATGTTTCCGGCCACGGCCTGCTACGTCCAGTCCGGTTTGGGGGCCAATCACGCCCCGGCCTTCGACCTGATCGCGGGCTGCACGGGATGGATCTACGGCCTCATCGTCGCCGAAGGGTTGATCTGCGCCGGGACCGCCCGCCGCGTCCTTGTCGTCGGCGGCGAGGTCTTGACCAAGCTGACGAATTGGAAGGACCGAGGAACCTGCGTCCTGTTCGGGGACGCCGCCGGAGCCGCCGTCGTCGAGGAGAGCCACGACGAGGCGGGCATTTTATCCCATTTCTGGAAAGCCGACGGAAGCCTGGCCGGCCTGTTGCATCTGCCGGCGGGGGGAACGCGCCGCCCGGCGACCCTCCAGACGGTGGCCGAGCGTTTGCATACGATCCACATGAAGGGGAACGAGGTCTACAAACATGCCGTCAAGAGGATGGGAGAGGCCTCCGAGGAAGCCTTGAAGCGCGCCCAGGTCTCCAAGGATCGGATCGACATCTTCATCCCCCACCAAGCCAACAGCCGGATCATCGAGGCCGTGGGCGAACGGCTGGAGATCGACCGGGAGAAGGTCTACGTGAACATCGACCGGTACGGCAACGTCTCCGTGGCCTGCATCCCCATCGCTTTGCACGAGCTCCGCCAGGCCAAGAAACTCCGTCCCGGGACGCACGTCCTCCTGGCCGCCTTCGGCGCGGGATTCACCTGGGGCGCGGTCGTTTACCGCTGGTGAGCGAGCGAGGGCCGGCCTCTATTCCCGCGACAGTCTGCCGAACCAAGACTCCAGATCCGAGCGCTCCATGAGACCGACCTGCTTGTGCCGTATCCGGCCCTGCTTGTCGACGACGAAGGTCGTCGGAATGGCGTTGCCGGGGGCGAAGGCCCTGACGATCTTGTCGTCGGCCAGGACGACGGGATAGGACATCTTGAATTTGTCGACGAACGGTTTCAGCTCGCGGGCGGTGAGGTCGTCGACCGAGAGCCCGATGATCTCGAGGCCCTTGGACTTGTTGTCGTTATAGAAAGCGACGAAGTCGGGGATCTCGGCCCGGCAGGGCGGACACCAGGTCGCCCAGAAATTGACGACGACGACTTTCCCTTTCAAAGAAGCGGAAGAGATCTTCGTCCCGTCAATGTCCTTGACCGAAAACTCCGGCATCGGCGTGAAAGCGGCCGTCTGTCCGTCCGGTCCGGCGCAGGCCAAGGTCGAGAGGGAGAGCCAAAATATCGACATCAGGGATATTTTTTTCATCTTATTCTCCATATATTAATAATATATTATATAATAACATCACAATATAAAAGTTGCAAGAGGGGCTTCCCCGGCGGGGATTCGACGCCTTCCGTCAAGCGGCTTCGATTTCCGCCACGAGCTCGGCCATGAGCTCCTTGACCGAAACGATCTTGTCGACCCGGTAGGCGTTCTGGCCGCAGAAGACGAGGCCTTTCTCCATGTCGCCGACGGAGGAATTGATGAGGGCCAGGGCGATGCAGTACTTGGCCGTGGCGACCTCGCAGGTCGATAAACAGCGGTAGGGACACCGAATCTTGTCAATTCTGCCGCTTTCGAGGTTTTCCAGGAATTGATTCCGGATGGCCCTTCCCGGAAGGCCGACCGGGCTCTTGATGAGGACGATGTCCTCCTCTTTGGCCTCGAGGAAGGCCCGCTTGAACTCCGGGTCGACGTCGCACTCGTGGGTCGCGACGAAACGGGTCGCCATCTGGACTCCCGAGGCTCCCGCCCGGAGCAGGCGGGCGATGTCGGCCCCGGTGTAGACGCCTCCGGCCATGATGACCGGGATTTTCCGCCCGAATTTGTCCTCGAACGGTTTGATCGCCTCGAGGACCTCGGGAAGGAGGAGGTCGAGGCTGTACTTCTCGGGGGTTTTGAGCTGTTCCATGGAGAAGCCGAGATGGCCGCCGGCCAGGGGCCCCTCGACGATGAGAGCGTCGGCCGTCCGGCCGTAGCGCTTGTCCCAGGTCCGGAGGACAATGTCCGCGGCCCGGCCCGAGCTGACGATGGGGAGGAGATAGACGCCCTCGTCCGGCGAAAGCTCGGGGAGACGGAGGGGGAGAGAGGCTCCCGAGACGATCAGCCGGATCCCTTCCCGGATGGAGGTCCGGATGAGGTCCTTGGCGTTGCTCAAGACGCCGAGGATGTTGACGGCGATGGGCCCGTCGGTCAGGCTCTTCGCCTTGCGTAGCTCCAGGGCCAGGGCGTCGCTGCAGACTTTCTCGAAATCGGATTTCGCCGTGATCACGTCGCCGAGGCCGACGGCGGCGATCGTCCCGATGCCGCCGGCGTTGGCGACGGCCGAGGAAAGCCCGGACAGCGATACGCGGACCCCCATTCCTCCCTGGATGATCGGGATGGGGACGGTGATGTCGCCGATGGTCAAGCTGGGGATTTTGATGGTCAACTCCTATAAGATTTGATGGCCAGACAGACGTTTCCCCCGCCGAAGCCGAAGGAATTGCTGATCGCCGCCCGGAGGTCGACGGCCTCCGCTCCGCCCGTGACGTAATCCCAGGGACAGTCGGGATCCGGCTCTTCGTAGTTGATCGTCGGCGGGACGACTCCCCGATGGACGCTCAAAACGGTGGCGATGCATTCGACCGCCCCGGCGGCGCTCAGGAGGTGCCCGATCATGGATTTGGTCGAGCTGATTTTGAGGCGTCGGGCCTGTTCGCCGAAGGTCCGGCCGATGGCCGCGCTCTCGATTTTATCGTTGAGGTCGGTCGACGTCCCGTGGGCGTTGACATAGCCGACCTCGTCCGGCGCCAGCCCGGCATCCTCCAGGGCGGCCCGCATCGCCCGGACCATGCCGTCGCCCGAGGGTTCGGGAGCGGTCAGATGAAAGGCGTCGGCGACGTTGCCGTAGCCGGCCATTTCGGCGTAAATCCTGGCCTTCCGGCAGATGGCCCGGTTCATCTCTTCCAGGACGACGATCCCGGCCCCCTCGCCCATGACGAATCCGTCCCGGTGCTTGTCGAAAGGCCGGGAGGCTTTCTCCGGCCGGTCGTTCCGCCGCGACATCGACCGGGTGGCGCAGAAACCTCCGTACGAAAGCGGGGTGATGGCGGCCTCGGATGCCCCGGCCAGCATGACATCGGCCTCTCCCCGCTCGATGATCCGGAAGGCGTCGCCGATGGCGTTGGCCCCCGTCGAGCAGGCCACGGACGGGGCCGAAATCGGGCCTTTGAAGCCGCGGCGGATGGAAACGGCGCAGGCGGCCATGTTGACGAGAACCCGGGTGACGAAGAACGGGTCGAGGCCGCGAGGGCCCTTGGCCCGCAGGAGGGCCGCTCCGCTTTCGATGGCCGCCGATCCCCCGATTCCCGATCCGATGATGACCCCGGTCCGCTCGGGCGGCGGGCGGGCTTCGGCCAGACCGGCGTCGGCCAAAGCCATCTCGGAGGCGGCGACGGCGAATTGGGTGAAGCGATCCATCCGGCCGGCGGATTTCCGGTCGATCCACCGTTCAGGCTCGAAATCCCTGACCTCCGCGGCCATCTGGGAGGAGAAAGCCGAGGAATCGAAATGGGACACCCGGGCGATGCCGTTGCGTCCGGCGACGAGGCCTTCCCAGAAGCGGTCGAGACCGGTCCCCACGGGAGTCACGGCTCCCATCCCGGTCACGGCGACACGGCGGCCGGTTTTCATGACAACCAATTACCCTAGACCATTTCCTGGGCGAAATCAAGGCCGCCGAGGCGGAAAAAAAGCGTTGTCCGGTCGGTCGGGCCGGCGGTCGGCCGCGCGTCAGCAGCCCTGGGCCTTCTTGAGGATCCTGTTCCAGTTCCGGTCGACCTCCTCCTGCATCGACTGGATGTCGGCCGGCTTGAGGTGGCGGAAGCGGCCCTGGAGCTTGAGGTAGTCGTCGATCGGCTTCTTGTTCTGGATTTTGATGTTCAGGGCGAGATTCTCGCCGTGCTCGATCTCGTAAAGCGGGAAAAGGCAATTCTGGACGGCCATCCGGGCCAGCTTGACGGCGTCCTCGGGCCGGCTTTTCCAGCCGGTCGGGCAGGGGGCGAAGATATGGAAGAAGCGCGTTCCCTTGATGTTCTTGGCCTTTAGCATCTTCTTGTAGAGGTCCTCGGGATAGGCGATCGAGGCCGTGGCCTGGTAGGGGATGCGGTGGGCGGCCATGATGGCGTCGATGTCCTTCTTGGACTCCACCTTGGGGAACTTGACCGGGGTCGTCGTCGTCCAGGCGCCCTTGGGCGTGGCCGAGGAGCGCTGGATGCCCGTGTTCATGTAGGCCTCGTTGTCGTAACAGACATAGATGATGTCGTCATTCCGCTCGGCCGCGCCGCTCAAGGCCTGGATGCCGATGTCGAGGGTCCCCCCGTCGCCGGCCCAGGAGACGACGTTCATGTCCGTGTCGCCCAGCATGTCGAGGCCGGCCTTGACCCCGGTCGCCGTCGAGGCGGCCGTCTCGAAGGCGCAGTGGTAGATCGAGACGCTCATGCAGGAATGGGGAAAGGGACCGTCGATGACGGCCCAGCAGCAGGCCGGGATGCAGAGGACGGTCTTCGGGCCGAGGGCTTTCAAGATGTACCGCAAGGCCAAATTGGCCCCGCAGCCTTGGCAAGCGAGATTGCCCGAGCCGACGTATTCCTCCACGGGGAGGGTGAGCTTCATTTTCTTTTCTTGGCTCATCGCTTGACTCCGATCCAGAGGATCTCTTCGGCGGGTCGGTCTTGGGCAGCCGCCGTGTCGACGACCTCGCGGAATGAGGCCGGGGTGATGTCCCGGCCGCCGAGCCCGGCGATGAAGCCGAAGACGGGCGGCGCCCCGGGAATCCCGTAAAGGGCCGATTTGACCTCCTGGGCGAACATCCCGTGATGGCCGTAGGAGATGTTCCGGTCGACGACGGCGACCTTCTTGGCCGGGAGAAGGACCCGGCGGACGATGTCGAAGGGGAAGGGCCGGAACATCCGCATCCGGAAGTTGCCGACCTTGAGCCCATCCTTCCGCATCTCGTCGACGGCGACGTGGGCCGTGTAGCCGGCCGTGCCCGAGGTGACGAGGATCGTCTCCGCGTCCTCGCAGCGGTAGGCGTCCACGGCGCCGAGATGGCGGCCGAAGAGCTTCTCGTATTCCCGGCCCGTGGCCTCGACCATCTCCGGGACGCGCTCCATGTCTTTCTGAAGCTTGTAGCGGAGCTCCATGTAATTCTCGGGGCCGGTCAGGCCGTTAAAAGCCCGCGGCGTCCGATAGTCGACCCGGGCGTAGGGCTTGAAGGGGGGGAGGAACGCGTCGACCTTGTCCAGGTCCGGGACGTCGACGACCTCATAGGTGTGGGAGAGGGAGAAGGCGTCGAGGATGACCATGGCCGGGATGAAGAGGGCTTCGGCGACCTTAAACGCCTGGATGGTCGTGTCGAGGACCTCCTGGTTGGAGGAGCAGTAGAACTGCATCCAGCCCGTGTCCCGTTCGGAGAGGCTGTCGTTTTGGTCGCTCCAGATCGACCACCCGGGGGCCATGGCCCGGTTGATGTTGCCCAGGACGACGGGGTGCCGGCCGCCGGAGGCCCAGTGGAGCATCTCGTGCATGAGGGCCAGGCCCTGGGCCGAGGTCGCCGTGAACGTCCGGGCCCCCGCGACCGAGGCCCCGATGCAGGCCGCCATGGCCGAGTGTTCGGATTCGACCTTGATGAACTTGGCGGCGAGGGTCCCGTCGGCGCACATCTCGGAGAGGAGCTCGACGACCTGGGTCTGGGGGGTGATGGGGTAAGCGGCGATGACCTGGGCCCGGCCGAGCATCGCCCCGTAGGACAGGGCGTGGTTGCCCATGATGACCTTTCTCATTTCCGCTCCTCCGCCATCTCGATGCACTTCACCGGGCATTCCTCGGCGCAGATGCCGCAGCCCTTGCAGAAATCGTAGTCGACGACGGGGAGCTCCTCCTCGACGAGGATCGACATGTCGGGGCAGAACTTCCAGCAGATCCCGCAGCGGATGCAGTCGGCGGTCCGGATCTCGGGCCGGATGTTCCGCCAAGATCCCGTCTTGTTGAAGAGCATCGAGCCGAGCGACATCGGCATGATCGGGACGTCCTTTTCGGACTCGAAGATGATCTTCGCGGCGTCTTTTTTCTTGGACATGGCCTTGTTCCTCAGGCGGTAAATCGTCCCGCGCTCTCGAACGCCTCGGCCGCGGCCTTCTGGTTGTCCGCCGGCTTGATGGCGATGGCTTCCTGGATGGCGGCGAGGAGCGACTCGAGCCTCGTCAAGCCGAGGATCCGGACCACGGCCCCGGCGATGGCCGTGTTGACGATCGGGGCGGCCAGCGTCCCGAGCTTGTGCTTGACGGCGATCTCGGTGGCGTTGACCGTCGCGACCTTGAACGGGGCCGGGAAAGAAAAACTCTCGGGCGCCCGGTCGCTGTTGATGATGATCCATCCCCCGTCCTTGAGGCCTTCGGTGATGTCGATGGCCTCGACGAGGGTTGGGTCGACGACGACGACATGGTCGGGGGCGTAAATCCGGCTCTTGTCGTGGATCGGGCGGTTGTCGACCCGGATGAAG
>VGJF01000050.1 GCA_016867585.1 Candidatus Aminicenantota bacterium
GGCGACGACTGGGGGGCCAGACGAGCCTCCTCGTCAGCCCTTCGGCCTGGAGAAGAATCTTCAAGCCCCGCTACGCCGAGATGTTCCGGAGGGCCAAGGCCGCCGGCAAGGATGTCTGGTTCCACAGCGACGGCTTCATCCGCGAGATCATCGGCGACCTCGTCGAAATCGGGGTCGATGTCCTGAACTTCCAGGTCGCCGTCGTCGGCCACGACTGGGCGGCCCGGAACGTCCGCGGCCGCGTCGCCGTCCGGACCGACATCGACCGCCAGTCCGTCCTTCCCTTCGGGACTCCGGATGAGGTGGCCGAGGAGGTCGAACGGACGTTCGCCGCCTGCGGAACGGCCGAGGGCGGACTCATCGCTTGCGGCGAAGTCGGCCCCGACGTCCCCCTGGACAACGTCCGGTCGATGTACGAAGCCTTCCGGCGATACGGCTCGTCTCCGCCAGAAAAAACCTAGCCTCGGGGGACGGGAGGGCCGGGCAGAGGCGCAAAGCGGGCCCGCCGAAGCCGCCTTCGGCAAAAAATAGCCTCGTCGAGCGTCCCGACCAGCCCGAGGAGGCCGAGTTCCAGGAGCAGCCAGCTTGTGTTCAAGCGGATCTGCGTAACTCCGACTTCCAGATTTCGCCTCAGGGCATAGCGGACGACGTAGTCCTTCTCGTCGGGGAAGGGAACGTCCCGGCGGCGGAGAAAAGCCGGGGCGAAGAGATATCCCGAAAAGGACGACGTCGTCCGCAGGACGGCGTTCGTCAAGGGGTCTCGATCGAGGACGACCGTCGTCGACCGGACCGGAAGGAAGGCCAAGGCGGCCAGGAGGAGTCCCCCGAAGATCACGAAAAGCCGGCGGCGGCAGCGGTTCATGGATTCTTTCATCCCAAGAATCGCTCATCGCCGGCCAAATCGCAAGGGCTTGACAAAGCCGTCAATTTGGATTATATACAATTTGTAATGATTACAAATCCAGAGGGCGCCCGCGAGATCCTCCTCACCCGGGGGATCAAGCCGACCTATCAGCGCCAGACGATCCTCCGGGCCGTCCTCGAAAAGAGGACCCACCCGACGATCAAGGCCCTCTACGACCATCTCCTGCCCGCGATCCCGACGCTGTCCAAGACGACGCTTTACTCGACCCTCGAGCTTTTCGCATCCCGCGGCCTTGTCAGCCGGCTCTCCATCGACTCCGGCGAAGCCCGCTACGACGGCTTCGCCGCGCCCCATCACCATTTTCTCTGCGAGGCGTGCGGGGCGATCATCGACCTCGACATCGCCTGCCCCGCCGCCCGCCGGGGCCAAGTCGACGGCCACAAAATCAAGGAAATCCATGGCTATTTCAAGGGCGTCTGCAAGGACTGCCAGAGCCATGTCCAATACAAAATTCCCAGGAGGTTGTCCCATGCCTAACGTCAGCCAAACGTTGCAGGTCTACAAGTGCGGCGTCTGCGGGAACATCGTCATCGTCGTTCATGTCGGCGGAGGCCAACTCGTCTGCTGCGGCCAACCCATGTCCCCGCTCGTCGAAAACACGGTCGACGCGTCCAAGGAAAAGCACGTCCCGGTCCTCACAAAGACCGACGACGGCTATCTCGTCAAGGTCGGCGCCGTCCCCCATCCGATGGAGGAAAAGCATTTCATCGAATGGATCGAGCTCGCCGCCGGCGGCAAGGTCTATCGGGAGTTCCTCAAGCCCGGCCAAGCCCCCGAAGCCCGGTTCTGCCTCCAGGCCGCGACCGTGACCGCTCGCGCCTACTGCAACCTCCACGGCCTCTGGAAAGCTTGATTTTCTTTAAAGGAGATAGATCCTATGCCTAAATCCCTCAAAGGGACCCAGACCGAAAAGAACCTCCTCGCCGCCTTCGCCGGCGAGTCCCAGGCCCGGAACCGCTATTCGTACTTTGCCGGCGCGGCCAAGAAGGCCGGGCTGGAGCAGATCGCGGCCGTCTTCCTCGAGACGGCCGACAACGAAAAGGAACACGCCAAGCGCTTCTTCAAGTTCCTCGAGGGCGGCGAGGTCGAGATCACGGCCGCCTATCCGGCCGGCACGATCGGCGACACGGCCCAGAACCTCAAGGCCGCCGCCGACGGCGAGAAGATGGAGTGGACGACCATCTACAAGGACTTCGCCGGGGTCGCCGAGTCGGAAGGATTCCCCGAGGTCGCCGCGGCCTTCAGGGCCATCGGCAAGGTCGAGCTCGAGCACGAAAAACGCTACCGGGCCCTCCTCGACAATATCGAGTCCGGCCGCGTCTTCAAGAAGGGCCAGGCCGTCCGCTGGATGTGCCGCAACTGCGGCTACGTCCACGAAGGCCCCGATGCCCCCCAAACCTGCCCCGGCTGCCAGCACCCCCAGGCCTTCTTCGAGGTCAAGGCCGAGAACTACTGAACCTTCGGCTTCAAGACAACAGCGCCCAGACGTCCAAGGGCCGCTTCGAGGCGGCGAAACATTTCTTCGCCCGCGTAGGCCCCGACAATCGAACCGCCCGAACCGGCGAACTTGGCCGAGGCCCCGCAGCTCCGGGCGGTTTCGATCATTTCGAGATTCGCCGGGTTGATGGTCAGGAGCGACCGGCGGAGGTCGAAGTTTTCGTTCATTAGGCGGGCGAATGTCCGCCGGTCCCCGGCGAGGAGGGCCTCACGTCCCTTCTCGGCCAGGGAGCCGATCTTCCGGATGCCCTCCCGGACCACCGGATCGCCGTCCCGATGACGGACGTACATTTCGCTGAGGACCCGGCCCGAAACCTTGCCGAGCGAAGGCTTGTAGGCCAGGTAGAGGGAAGGGAGAAGGGCCGGGTCGAGGCTTTCGTATCGTCCATATCCCCTTTCCCGGAAAAGAGCCTCGTCGAGGTCCATGTAAACCAGCCCCTCGTAGACCTGGACGACCCGGTCCATGTAGCCGGCGTTGATGTCCAGCTCCTCCTTCTCGGATTTCAGGATGAGCGACGGCAGGCGCTCGACCGGTATCGCGATCCCGTAAAAGGACGTCAGAGCCCGGAAGGCCGCCGTGACCAGGGCGCTCGAGCCGCCGAGGCCGACCTGCCGGGGGATGTCGGTTTCATAGGTCAAGGCGAAATTCCGGACGGGGAGCCTCACCCCGTTGTCCAGGCACCACTCGAAGAAGGTTTTCGCCGCGGCCTGGACAAGCCGAGTTCCGCCGTAGTAGCCGTAGAGCTTCGTCCGGGAGACGAAATCCTCGAAGCTCCCGTATCCTGGCCCCTCCTCGGCCGGGGGGACGAAGACGAGGCGGGGACTCTCCCGGAGAGTCACCTCCGCCCGAAAATTCCGGACGGCGACCGCCAGGACCTTCCCGTGATAATTATCGGAAGGATTGCCGAGCAGGCCGGCCCGGGCGAAGGCGCCGCCTCGGATCATAGGACCGCCAGGACGCCTCTCAAGTAGCCGATCGATTCGGCCGCGCCGGGGAGAGGGTCCTCCTCGTCCTTTTCGTACTCCAGGCTCACGGTCCCGGCGTAGCCGACCTTGACGAGGGAACGGAGGAATCCCGGAATATCGGCGACGCCCCGGCCGATTTCGACCGTCACGCCCTCGGCCGTCCGGGCCGTGACGTCCTTGACGTGGACGTCGAGGAGGCGTCCGGCGAACCGCTCGACGTCGGCCGCGGGGTCGGCCCCGGCCCGTGCGGTATGGCCGACGTCGAGGCACAGGCCGATCCGGCGATCGAGGTTCCTGACCCTGTCGAAAACGCTTTCCGGGGTCGGAAAGAGCTTGTCTCCGGGTCCGTGATTGTGGATCGCCAGCCGGAGATCGTTCTCGGCAACGAGCTCGTCGACGAGCGGCAAGAGGTCGTGATTGGGGACGCCGATGATGACGGACATCCCCGCCGCCTTGGCATAGGCGAAGGCCCGCCGGGCTTCGTCTTGCGTCCTCATGTAGATGACCCCGCCCCCGTAGAGGACGAAGCCGGCCTCTCGGACTTTGGCCGCGATTTTCCGGATTTCTTCCGTCTTCGTCTCGAGCGGCAGGTGGAAATCCTTGAAGGCGAGCCGGCGGAGCCCGAGACGCCGCGTCATCTCCAGGGCTTGGCCGCGGCTAAAAGCCCGGAACGTGTAGGAGGCCATCCCGAGTTCGAATTGCGGCTTCAGGCCGTTGACCTGGGGGAAGCGGAGCGCGGATGCCGGAGCGGCCCAGGGCCGGCCGCCCAGCAGCGGCAGGGCGGACCCACCCGCCGCGGACCGGAGAAACAGCCGCCGGCTGATCTTCTTTCTCATCGCCCCTCCTTCCTCACCCTGGAGGCAGAGTCCACGGTTTCCGGTATTCCCGGCCGAGAAAGGCCTGGGCTTCGTCATCGCCCAGGATTCGCTCGGCCTTCGCGTCCCAGCGGACTTTCCGCCCGAGGCGATAAGCGATGTTGGCCAAATGGGCCGGCAGGATGGCCCGATGGCCGATCTCCGCGTCTCCGGCAGGTGTTTTCCGAGACTTGAGGCAATCGACGAAATTCCGGATGTGGTCGAGATGGAAGTCCTGGCCCCCTCCCTGCCGCAGGACCGGGCCCATCCGGTAGACCCTCTCGGGTTGCTTGAACTGGTCGGTCTCGGAATGGACCTCCCACCCGCCCCTGTCGACGACGAGGATACCGTTTTCGCCGTGGAACTCGCAGCCGTGCTCCCTCTGCCACGGGCCGACGCCACAGCCGATCATGTGCTCCCAGACGAGGGCAAAGGTCGGGAACTCGATGAGGGATTGCTGGGTATCGGGCGTTTCTCGGATATCGTTTGGGAATCCGAATTTTCCCCCCGTCGAAGAAGCGGCCGTCGGCTCCTCCCCCATCGCCCAGAGGACGACGTCGATCATGTGGGCGCCCCAGTCCGTCTGCAGCCCGCCGGAGTAATCCCAGCACCAGCGGAAATTGTGGTGGACGCGCATCCGGTTGTAGGGGCGCTCGGGCGCGGGGCCGAGCCAGAGGTCGTAATCGAGCTCGGACGGAGGCGCCTCGTCGGGCGGCCGGCCGATGTCCCCCTTCCAATCGAGGTAAGCCCAAGCCCGGACCATCCGGATCCGGCCGAGTTTGCCCGACCGGACGAACGCCACGGCCGACTGGAAATGGCGGGAGCTCCGCTGCTGCTGGCCGACCTGGACGACGCGGCCGTAGCGGCGGGCGGCCGAGACGATGGCCCGCCCTTCGGCGATCGTCCGGGCCAGCGGCTTCTCGACGTAGACGTCCTTGCCCGCCTGGCAAGCGAGGACGGAAATCAACGGGTGCCAGTGGTCGGGCGTGGCGACGATGACGGCGTCGACGTCCTTCCGGTCGAGAATCCGCCGGAAGTCTTTGACCCCCTCGGGCGCCTTCCCCCGGGCGGCGGCGAGCTTCAGGCCGTCGGCGAGTTGGCTCGCGTCGACGTCGGCGATGACCGGGCATTCGACTTCGGGCAGACGGAGAAAAGCGCCCAAGTTGCTCTTCCCCTGGCCGCCGCTGCCGACGAGGGCGACCCGGACCTTGTCGCTCGCGGGAGGCGATGGCCCCGCGGGACGGGCGAACGCGCCCGTCGCGGCTCCCGCGGCCGCCAGCACGGCCGAAGCCGCCGAAGCCCTGGTCGAATTTCCGAGAAAAGCCCGCCGGGAGATTTTGCTCATGGGAGGCACCTCGTATTATCTATACTTAAAACGGGAGAAATTTGCTATATTGAACCGCGAAAAGGGATCGAAAATGAACAGACGGATTCCCATCCTCCTCGCCGCCGCCTTCTGCGGCCTCATCCTGACGGCCGCCGCTCCTCCCCTGGAAAGGCAAGGCCCCCTCCCGCTCCCGAATACCCTCTCGGCCGAGGAAAAGGCCCAGGGCTGGCGGCTCCTCTTCGACGGCCGGACCTTCGCCGGATGGCGGGGGCTCGGACTGGACCATGTCCCGGCGAAACATTGGATCATCGAAGACGGAGCGATCAAGAAGGTCCCGACCAAGGACGTGCCTCTCCAGGCCGACGGTCAGCCTTCGGCCGGGGGCGACCTGATCACCGTCGAGACCTTCCGGGACTTCGAGCTCCGCTTCGAATGGAAAATCGGACGGGCGGGAAACAGCGGGGTCAAGTACAACGTCTCGGAGGAGATGTCGCTGGCCATGGCCCCCAACCGGGCCGCCCTCGGCTTCGAGTACCAGATCCTCGACGACGACGGCCACCCCGACGCCCTGAACGGGGCCAACCGGACCGCGGCCGCCCTCTACGATCTCATCGCTCCCGAAGGGAAAAAGCTCCGCCTCCTCGGCGCATACAACGAAGGCCGGATCGTTTTCCGCGGAAGCCACGGGGAGCACTGGCTGAACGGCGTCAAGGTCCTGGAATACGACCTCGGAACCCCGGCGATGGCCGACCGTCTGGCCAAGAGCAAGTATCGGACGATCGCCGGCTTCGCCGAGCGGCGGACGGGGGCGATCGTCCTCCAGGACCACGCCGACGCGGCCTGGTTCCGAAGCATCAGGATTCGCGTCTTCTAATCACAGAGCGAGCCTATCTCCTTAAGAGCCTCGCTGAGACCGCCCGCCAGCCCCCGCAGCGGAGGGGGGTCCCGTTTCGGAGCCGTTTTTCAAGACTTTTTTACCATTGGTATTCACCCCACCTTCCGCCCCTCCAAAAAGGGGCGGCCCCGAAAAAGGACAACGGCTCCGTGGGTGGTCGGGGGAAACCGACGGGACTGGTTCCCCGGGGCCGGGGGCCGAGGGCGGTTTCAGCAAGGCTCACGTCCAGAGTGATGCGGGATAGGCGCCGGCGTCGACGAGCCGGCGCAGGGCGGTCATGACCCGGGGCTTGTCCTCCCGATAGGTCACCCCGAACCATGAGGCCGGCGTGGGCAGCGTCCGGACCTTCACCCTTCCTTCCCGGATGAGCTGATTAATGACAAGGGGGATGAAGAGCTCGGCCTTGAGATTGTCTGCGTTGCGGCGCAGAAAATCGCCGAAGATCACGCCACCGAATCGGAAAAACGTCGGGGTGAATCCCCAGAAGTTCATCGAGACCGTTTTTTCGGGCGGGAGAGGAATCCGCCGTCCCTCCTCGTCCTTGTAGACAATCCCGCCCGGCGTCCGCTCGACGTTCGTTCTCTCGACAACCCCTTCGAGCCACCCCTCGGGACCGACTTCGCATATGCCTCGGGCGACCGCGCCGTGTTCGGACAGAGAAGTGCCGATCCCGTATCCGACGACGGCATAGAGATTGTCTTCGCTCCCCCGGACCTCCAGGAAATCGGCCATGATCCGGAAGGATTCGAGGCCGTAGAAATCGTCGGCGTTGATGACGGCAAACGGCCCCTCGACCTTGGGTTCCGCCCGGAGGACGGCATGAGCCGTCCCCCAAGGCTTGACCCGGCCTTCCGGGACGGCGAATCCCGGGGGGACGTCCTCCAGCTCCTGGAAGACATAGTCGATCTCGATCCGGCCGCTGAGCCGCTCGAGAAAAGCCTCCCGAAAGTCCTTTTCGATCGACCTCCGGATGACGAAGACGGCCCGGCCGAATCCCGCCCGCCGGGCGTCGTAGAGGGAATAATCCATGATCGTCTCGCCGGAGGGACCAACCCGGTCCATCTGCTTGATCCCGCCGTACCGGCTGCCGATGCCGGCGGCGAGGAGGACGAGTGTCGGTTTCATCGGCCTTCTCCTCGAGGCTCCATCATCCTGCCTTCGATCGTTTGTTCATAAGAGCGGGTCCTGTCCCGTCTCATCGCCTTCCATCCTCGCTCCGTCAGCCGTCCGGAAACGCTCCCCAGACTCTGATCCTATTCGCAATCTCCCCTCCTACCTCCCCTGGCGCCCGGGAAGCCCCAAAACGCGTCAGCGTTTCCGAGAGTCGATCCCGCGACGATGAGGACGGGAGACGGCTTCATTTCACCCTATCATAAAGAACCCATGATGCCAACCGAGAATGGCAACCCCGAAACACGTCGACGGCTCCGGGGGCAGGAGGCAACATTTTGAGGGTTTTTCTCGTATACAGAAGTGGGAAGCCCATCGGATTGACTTCCCGGCCGACGCATGCTAATTGTTAGGACCGTTGATGAAGTGCCCCTCGTGCCAAGCCGACAACAATCCGGACAGCCGGTTTTGCCGAT
The DNA here is from genome assembly GCA_016867585.1 of Candidatus Aminicenantota bacterium. Lineage (GTDB taxonomy): Bacteria > Acidobacteriota > Aminicenantia > Aminicenantales > UBA4085 > JAAZPG01. The sequence continues at coordinate 8,051 of VGJF01000050.1, forward strand.
TTTGCGCCACCCCCCTGCCGACCGAAGAGGCCTCGGACGCGACGCCCGGTAAAACCCTCCTGGCCGCCTTCGACGACCTCCCCCGAGGGTCCCTGTTCGCCGGACGGTACGAAATCCTCGAAGAAGTCGGCAAAGGCGGAATGGGCAAGGTCTACAAGGCCTTCGACCGGACGCTCCGCGAGACCGTCGCCCTCAAGCTCCTCAAGCCGGAGATCAGCTTCAACGAGAAGGCCGTGGCCCGGTTCCGGAACGAGCTGAAATTCGCCCGCAAGATCAGCCATCGCCACGTCTGCCGCCTCTTCGACCTCGGTGAAGCGGCCGTCGTCCATTTCATCACCATGGAGTTCGTCGAAGGCGAAGACCTCAAGGCCTTCATCCGCCGGTCGGGCCATCTCACCCCGGCCAAGGCCGCGATCATCGCCCGCCAGGTCGCCGAAGGCCTGGCCGAAGCCCACCGGCTGGGCGTCGTCCACCGGGACCTCAAGCCCCAGAACGTCATGATCGACCGGGAAGGCAACGCCAAGATCATGGATTTCGGCCTGGCCCGATTCGCCGAATCCGACGGGATGACGGGCTCGGGGGTTCTTCTCGGGACGCCGGAATACATGTCCCCCGAACAGTTCGACCTCAAGGAGGTCGACGCCAGGTCGGATATCTACGCCTTGGGAGCCATCCTCTTCGAGATGGTCACCGGCCAGGCCCCCTTCTCGGGGGAAACGCCGCTCAGCGTGGCCCTCAAGCATAAGAACGAGAAGGCCAAGGACACCCGCGAGCTCAATCCCCTCGTTCCCGAGCCCCTGGCCCGGTTGATCGCCAAGCTACTCGAGAAAGACCCGGCCAAGCGGCTTCAGTCGGCCGAGGACACGATCGCCGAGCTCGACCGGATCGGCCGCGACTACCCGTCGATCGTCCGGGACATGTCGCGGGCGGATAAAATCGGCTCCAAGGAAGTTACGGTCAAGTTCCGGCCCCGGAAGCTCATCCTCCCCGCCTTGGCCTTGACCGCGGCCGTCGCCTTCCTCGTCATCCTCTCCCGCAACGGGCCGGCTCCCTCGGGGCCGGCGCCTGCGGAGAAATCCCGAAGTGCCGTCGCCTCCCGAGTTTCCGGACGTGTTCCCCCGCCCTCTCCCCGCAGTCCCTCCTCCTCCGGGGAAAGCCGGAAAATCTACGACAATCTCCGCCGCTGGATCGTCGAGAAAAATCCCGAGGCCGTCAAGGACGTGGAAAAGGCCCTGGATTCGGTGAAAGTCTACCTTCCGGACAAGGGACCGACCGTCGAAGCCTGGAAAAAACTCAAGGAAGAGGCCGACCGATTGGGCAGCCGCGAGGGCCATTTCGAAACCCATTCCCCCTCTTTGGATCAGAGCGCGCTCACGAATGACATGCAGACGCTCCTCTCCCTGGTTTCCGAGCGGGAATCCGCTCAGCAGGCCAGGGATACCATGCGACAGTCGAAAGCCGAGGCCCAATCCAAGGTCGACCCGGGGAAACATTTTCTCTTCCGTCTGGCCCGTTATGAGGAGGGGAACGCCGACGACGCCTTCGCCAAGAACGATTTCTCCGGGGCGAAGGCCCTTTATCGCATCCTGGACCGGATTTACCTCCTCTGCCTCCAGTGCAACAACGATAAAAGCTGCCTTGAGACCCTCAAGGGCTTCATCGCCGGTTTGAAGTTCGAGGCCGGCCGCCTGCCCCCCAACCGGGTCGACGGCTGGCTTCTCGAATACGCTCGGGAGATTGAAAAGCAGGCCCAGACGTTTCTGGCCCGGCAGGAGCTGGACAACGCCGGCGGGGCTTTCATCCGGGCCGGCTTCCTCTACCAGAAAATCAAGGAGTCGGCCGCGGCCGTTTAATCGAGACCCGTCAAGGGCTTTTCCGGACCCGGATGGGATATGGGGGCCGGCGAACTTTCCGGGGCGGATTCTTCTCGAGTTCATCCATGACCCAGGCGATCGCCCTTTCAAGCTGCGGGTCGCGGCCGGCGGCGACCTCGGCCGGCGTTTGCTCGACCTCGATGTCGGGAGGGACGCCTTCGTTTTCGACGATGAAACCGTCCTCGGTCCAGATGGCCAGGTTGGGCGCGGTCACCCCTCCCCCGTCCATCAGAACCGGGAAGCCGAGCGTCCCGACGAGCCCCCCCCAGGTTCGCTTGCCGATCAAGGGGCCGAGTTGGAACTTGCGGAACATCCAAGGCAGGAGGTCCCCCCCCGAGCCGGCCGTCTCGTCGATGAGCATGACCTTGGGGCCTTCGATGGTCGCGCTCGGCGTCCTGAGGTCGGCCCCGTAGCGCATCGCCCAGTAGCTGACCAGGGGCTTCCGGAGATGGTCGATGTAGTAGTCGGCCACCGAACCTCCGCCGTTGAACCGCTCATCGACGATGATGGCCTCCTTGTCGGCCTGAGGGTAGAAGTAGCGCTTGAAATAGACCCATCCCGCCGTCGACGTGTTCGGGACATAGACGTAGGCCGCCCTCCCCCCGGTCGCTTGATGGACCTTGCGGATGTTCCCCTCGACCCAATCGCGGTTCCGGAGGGCCGACTCGCTGGCGACGGGGACGACGGCCAAGGTCCGCGAACCGGAGCCGTCGGGATTCGGACCGACTCGGATCTCGATGATTTTTCCGGAGGTGTTCTCGAAGGCCGCGAAGAGATTGTCGGCCGGGGCCCGGAGAGGGCGCCCGTCGACCTCGAGAAGATATTCCCCGGCCTTGACGTCGACGCCCGGCTCGGACAGGGGGGCTCGAAGCTCCGGATTCCAATTCAGCCCGCCGTAAATTTTTTTGAACCGGTACCGGCCGTTCTCGACGGCGTAGTCCGCTCCGAGGAGTCCGCCCGGAACGGATTTCAACTCGTAAGGCAAATCGCCCCCTCCGACCCGATGATGTCCGACGGCGAGCTCGGAGCACATCCACTGGATGACCCGGTTCAGGTCGCCGCGGCAGGACAGATGGGGAAGAAAGATCTCGTATTTTGCCTTCATGGCCGGCCAGTCGCAGCCGTGGAAATTCGGGTCGTAGAAATAATCGCGGTTGATGCGCCAGGCTTCGTCGAAAATCTGGCGCCACTCCGTCCGGGGATCGATCTTGATCTCGACGGCTTCGATGTTCAGCCGCCCCTGCCCGGGCTGGGGCTTGGGCCCCGCGGCAACGACGAACATGGCCTGCCCGGAGGCGTAGAGAAGCTTTTTCTTGTCCGAGGACAGCGAATAACGGGCCACGTTCGAGGCGACGGCCTCGGACTTCCGGGATTTTAGGTCGAATTTGTGGAGGGTCGCGCCTCCGGCGCCGGGGCCGGGCCCGGCGGCCGGGTCCGATTCCAAATAATACAATTGGCCCGCCTCGCCGGCCTCGAGGCTCCGGAAGCTGCCCGGAGGCACGGGAAGGGCTAAGATCCGGTTTGCCATCCCTTCGAGGTCGACCTTGACGCTCACGGCCTGTTTCGGCCCGGCGGCGGCCGGCTTTTCCGGCGGGGGCTTCTTCTCTGAAGCGGCCACCTCGGCGGAGCGCTCCGGACCGGCTTTTTCCTCGTCGCTTTCCCTGGCCAAGGGATTCGGCGTCTCCTTGGCCAGGGTCAGGATGTAAATGGCATTCGTCTGGCGCATGTCGGCGTTCGACATGTCGAACCACTGCTTGACCGGCCCGGCGTCGGTCGATCCGAAGAAATGGAGGTATTTCCCCGAAGCGTCGAAGACGGGCTCGGAGACCTCGCTCATCCCGTCCGTGACCTCGAAGGACTTGTCCTGTTCGACGGAGTAGAGGTGGATCTTCTGAAAGTACGTCGCCGTGGCCAGGGTATAGACGATCCACCGGCTGTCGGGCGACCAAACTCCGCGGATCGTTTTCTGCGGCCCGTAGAGATATTCCGAACCGATCTTCTTCACCGCCCCCGTCTTGAGATCGACCCAGTAGAGGCTCCAGGAGTTGTCGGTGTAGCAGAGCTTTTCGCCGTCCGGCGACCAGGCCGGATTGTCGTAGAATCCGCTCCCCCGGACCTTCAGGCGCCTGGTTTCGCCCCGGCCGTCCTGGGCCCGGAGATGGAGCTCGTACTCGCCGGAAGCGTCGGAAAAGTAGGCGACCGATTTTCCGTCCGGGGACCAGACCGGCGAGCGCTCATGGACGCCCGGGGTCAGGGTGAGATTGCGGGGGTCCCCTTTTTCGGCCGGGACGGTCACGACTTCGCCCCGGAATTCGACGACCGCTCGAGCCCCCGACGGCGAGAGCGAGGCGTTCCGGACCCATCGGAATCCCTTCGCAAAGCGCTCCCTCAGCTCACGCAAGTCGGTCGCAACCCCGATCATAAGGCGGGCGCTTTTCGACCCCCCCACGTCGAACAGATGGAGGGCGCCCGCTTGCTCATAGACGATCTTCCCCCCGCCCGCCGAGGCGTTGAGGACGGGAAAATCCTTGTGGAACGTCAGCGGCTTGACCTCCTTCGTCTTGAGGTCGTAGGCGTAGAGGTTGAACTCGCCGTCGCGGTCGGAGCGGAAATAGACCTTGTCGCCGATCCACATCGGGCCGGGATCGTTCGACCTCCCCGCCGGCTGCGGGATTTTCTCCACGGCCAAGGTCTGGAGGTCGAGGATCGAGATCGTCGAGACCGTGCCGCCGCGGTAGTTTTTCCACTGCGTGAAGGCGTCATAGAGAGGATTGTAGGCGATCTTGGAGCCGTCGGGCGAAAACACGGCCCGATGAGCGAACGGCACGGGAAGGGCCTCCGGGAATCCGCCTTCGAGGGGGACGGTGAAGAGATGGGCGTATCGGCCGGAAAAGCTCGACCGCCCCGAGGTGAAGAGAACGGCCTTCCCGTCGGGCGTGAATCCCTGGACGATGTCCGGCCCGGGATGCCAGGTCAGCCGTTTTGGGACGCCGCCCGAAACGGGGACGGTGTAGACGTCGATGTTGCCTTCGTACTGGGCGCTGAAAGCGATGAGTTTCCCATCGGGGGAAAAAACCAGAGGGCCTTCGCTGCCCAGGTCGGTCGTCAAATGACGGACATTCGTCCCGTCGAGTTCGGCGACCCAGATGTCATGGGCGTAGACGAAGGCGACGTGCTTCGCGCTCACGGCCGGCGACGTCAGGAGACGGGTGTCCTTCGGGTCCAGGGCCGCGGCCGCGGCCGCCGCCGCGGCGAGCAAGGCCAATCCGAGACAGGCTTTTTTCATCGGTCCATTCCTCCTCGAAAATCGGAATCTCGGCCGGATGCCGGAATACCCGGTTTATAACACAGCGGCCTACCGGTTGCCAGCCGTCCCCGGCTTGTGCCGGGGTCGGCGTTTCGGTATGATGGCCGCACGCCATGGCCCCCCCCCGCGATTTCTACGAAATCCAGAAGCGCCAGAAACGCAAGAGCCTGGCCGTCCTGGGCCTCCTCCTCATCGTCTATGTCGGAGCCGTGGGGCTTCTCCTTCTGGCGGTCTACCTCATGTTCGCCCTTCCCTTCATCGGCCTCGTCTCCTCGGCGGCCTGGCCGAAGTTCCTCCTGGCGTCCCTTCTCCTGGCCGGTCTCATCGCCGTCGTCCATTTCAAGGACGCCCGAGACAATGGAGCCGGCTTTATCCTCAAGCGGCTTTCGGCCGCCCCGCCCGATCCCTCGGACCGGTACCATCTCGCGTTTCACAACGTCGTCCAGGAGATCCGGATCGCCGCCGGCCTTCCCGGCGTCGAAGCCTATGTGCTACCGACCCTGGCCACGAACTCCCTGGCCCTCGTCAAGCGGGACGGAACGCCCTGCGTCGCGGTCACCGAGGGCCTCTTGGCCGATTTCACCAGAGACGAGCTTGAGGCCGTGGTCGCTCACGAGCTGGCCCACATCGCCCGGGGCGACGCCTTCATCCTGACCCTGGTCTGCTCCCTGGCCAATTTTTTCGAGCGCTTCCGGACGGGGATCGAGCCGGACATCGAATCCGACGAGAAGGGCGCCGGCCCCGCGCCCGGCGACGTCGGCGGCCGGTCGGGGCTCCTCTTCGCCGCCGCGACGCTGGCCCACGGCGTCGTCGGGCTGATGAGCTTCTTTTTCTCACGGGAGCGCGAGCTCCTGGCCGACGCCGCGGCCGTCGAGCTCGGCCGCAGCCCCGGGGCCTTGGCCAGGGCCGTTTACAAAGCGGCCGTCCGGAACTCTTTCGTCGGCGACTTCTCCGAGACGTACGCCCCCCTCTTCATCGTCGCGCCCGAGTCCCATCGCCATTCGGACGGCCGAAGACCTTCCTGGACGAAATCCCACCCTCCCCTCGAGGACCGTCTTCGGGCCTTGGCCGCCATGGCCCACAAATCCGTCGGGGAGATCATCGACCAGGTCGACCGGGAGCGAAGGGACAGGAGCCGGGCGATAAAAATCATCTCCGCCGCCCCGGCTTCGTCTTCGGCCGGTCCGGCCCCGGACGAGCCGCGGAAAGACTGGCTCATCGAGACCGCCGAACGAACCGACCGCGGACCCTTTTCCCTGGAAGAGCTTCTCGTTCTCCCCTCGTTCCGGCCGACGGCCAAAATCACGAATGCGGCCGAGGGCGTCTCGGCCAAGGCCTGGGATTTTCCCCAAGTCCGGGAGGGGCTCCGCCGCATCCGGCAAGGACGTCCGGCGAATCCGGACGGCCTAGGCCTCTGCCCCCGCTGCCGGACCGCCCTGGCCGGCTCCTTCTACGAGGGCGTGCCGGTCATGACCTGCCGAAGCTGCGGCGGGAAACTCGCTCACCAGGCCGAGATGGATCGCATCCTCGCCCGCCGGGAAGTCGGGTTCTCCCCCGAGCTGCTGGCCGAAGCCGACGCGTTCCGGAAGGCTTATCTCCTCGGCCCGGAGCGGGGAAAGAAAGAGGCCGTAAAGCCGGGAACAGCGAGGCTTTGTCCGAACTGCGGCTACGGGATGAGGCCCCGCCCCTACAACTATCAGTACGTCATCCCCGTCGACAAGTGCCTGTCCTGCGGGGAAATATGGTTCGACGCGAACGAGATCGAGATCCTCCAGGCCCTGGTCGAGCGGGCCCGGGGCGACTAGTCGAAGATCTGTTCGAGGGCCTGGTATCTGGCGTGGAGGGCTTCGACGCCGGCCAACAAGCCGTCGTGGTCATGGGACTTTCCCGCGGCCTCCAACGCTTTGGCCGCTTCGAGGAGGGCGGCCGACGCGGCCTTGAAAGCCTCGGCTTTCGAGGCCAAGCGCGCCGGCAGGCTCGCCTTCGAAATCGCTTCGGCTTTGGCGACAAGGCCGCCCGTCGCCCCGTGGATCTGCTCGTAAAGCTTATCCGGCACGTATTTGTGATAGACGACGTAAAGAAGCTGGTGGAAGGCGTCGACCTCGGGGAGGACGGGGCGGATCAGCCGGACGAGGGCCTCGTATTTGGCGTGGAGGACTTCGGCCGCGTCGAGAAGAGCGGCATCGTCGGCTCCCTTGGCCGCGGCGGCGTAATCCTCGACGGATTTCCGGAAAACAGCCAAACCCACATCCCATTTGGCCTGTTTGTCCCGGAGGATGCCGGGGAGCTTGGCCGCGTAGACCTTGGCCGCGAGTTCGTCGACCTGGGGGACATAGCTCCTGAGGGCGGCATAGTCCTTGCTTGGATAAGCCGTATGCCAGATCGGATAAATGATGTCGTGGAAGGCCTTGAGGGAGGGGACTTCACTCTTCGTCTCTTCGGTCTGGGCCCAGGCCAAGGAGCCGGCCGCCGCTAGGAAAACGACCGGGGCAAGGTGGAGGATTCGTTTCGTCTTCATGCGTCCATTATCGCCATTTCCGGCCGAAAATCAACCCCCCTGACGGTCCGGCCGGTCCTTTTCGCACCTGAGGGAGCGACCATGTCCTCTCCCGGCTCGCCGGCAGGCGGCGTTGGATACGCCGGTTAGAATTCGACGCCGAGGGCGATTCCAAGATTGAAAAGGGAGGCCCGGCCCGAAAAGACCCAGTCCGAGACGGCGACGGCCATCCGGACATCAGGGTCGAGCAGCCTCGTCCATTCGGCGTGGGGCCGGAGGGTGAGGCCCGAACCGAGGTCGAACGTCAGGCCGACTTCAAAGGCCAACGCGCTCATCGCCGACTTGTCGACCGGGACGTAATAGGCGTGGAATCTGGCGTTGGCGAAGGTCAACCGGACCGCGGCCTGGAAGGTCAAGCGGTCGGACGGCTCCTCCTCGAATTCGAGGGCGACTTCCCCGAGGTAGCCTCCCGGATTGTCCCAGACATCCAGGACATGGGTCGTCGCCAAGGTGAACGGAGCGAAAGCGTAGGCGGCCGCCAGCTCGATTTCTCCCGTGGTCGGATTGTCCTCTTTGTCCTGATTCGGATAGGAATAGATGTTGAAAGCCGGAACGAAGGAGAAGGCCCCCCATTCCTTCGTGTAGGAGAGCCGAAAATCGACCTCGTTGAACTTGTGCCTCGTCGGCTCGTCGCCCAGGGGGAAATTCGTCCAGAGCGAAAGTTCGAGACCCGACCGGCCGACCCAAAGGCTGGGCTGCCAGGCCGCCCCTTGGCTCCCCGACCCCAAGTTGGCCGGACGGCTCGTCCCGACCCAGGTGATTGAC
>VGJF01000051.1 GCA_016867585.1 Candidatus Aminicenantota bacterium
GGACGGCCGTGACGGACGGGGACGGGCGGCCCTCCGCGGAGTCCGCGGGACGGTCTTCCATGAACATCGCCCGGCCGATCCTGAAGTAGTAGAACAGGGAGATGGCCGAGTTCAGGGCGCCGGCGGCGGCCAGGAGATAAAGCTTGCGGCCGATCGCCGCCTGGAAGAGAAGGTATTTCCCCATGAATCCGGCCGTCGGCGGGATGCCGGTCAGGGAGAGGAGGACGAGGACGAGGCTCGCCGCGGCCAAGGGCGACATCCTGGCCAGGCCGCGGAGGTCGGAGACCTCCTCCCCGAATCCCGAGCCCTTCGTCCAGAGGAGGACGAGGCCGAAGGCCGCGGCGTTCATGAAGGCGTAGACGAAAAGATAAAACATGACCGCCGTCCGGCCCGGTCCGCCCCAGGCCGCCAGCCCGATGGCGATATAGCCGGCGTGGGCGATGGAGGAGTAGGCCATCATCCGCTTGATGTTCATCTGGAGAAGGGCGGCGATGTTTCCCCAGAACATCGTCGCCAAGGCCAGGACCTGGAAGAGGCCCGTCCACTGGGCTTCGAACCGGCCGAAGAGGCCCGCGGCGACCCGGATGAGGAGGGCGAAGACGGCCGCCTTGGGGGCGGTCGAAAGGAAAACGGCGATGGGGACGGGCGCGCCCTCGTAGACGTCGGGCGCCCACATGTGGAAGGGGACGAAGGCCGCCTTGAAGAACAGGCCGGCGAAAAACAGGATCATCCCCGTCAGGGCGAGAGGTTCGCCGGCCCCGCCCAGGAGGCGGGCGATGGCGTCGAAGTTCGTTTCCCCCGTCAGACCGAAAACGAGAGCCATCCCGAAAAGCATGATCCCCGAGCTCAGCGTCCCCAGGAAAAAGTATTTGACCGCCGCCTCGGGGGAGCGCCGGTCGCGACGGCAAAATCCCGTCAGGATGTAGGACGGGATGGCGAACGTTTCGAAGGCGACATAGGCCGTGACGAGGTCCGTCGCGGAGACGGCGAACATCATCCCGACGATCGCCAGGAGGATGAGATAGTAGGCCTCCCCGGGCTCGCTCCCTTCATGGCGGAAATAACGGAAGGAGAAGGCGACGGCCAGGAGGCCGCCGCAGAGGACGACGGCCTTGAAGAAGACGGCGAAGCCGTCGAGAGTAAAGGCCCCGGCGAAGAACCGGCCGTTCGACTTCCCGGCGATGAGGAGGGCCAGAAAGGCGGCGGCGATGCCGGCCAGGGCGGCCGCGCCGGCCGCCCGCCCCCCGCGCTCCTTCCCGAAGAGATGGACGAAGATCGCCGCGACGGCGGCGGCCAGAACGGCGATCTCCGGAGCGAGGGCCATTCCCATCAGCGGACCTCGGCCGGGCCGGAGCCGACGGCGGCCGCCGCCGTCTCCGGATGGATGATCCGGACGATCTTCTCGACGGGCTTGTCGATGACGGCCAGGAAAGGTTTGGGGAAGATCCCGATCCAAAACGCCAGGACGATCAAAGGGAAGAAGGTCGCGAACTCGCGGGCCGAGAGGTCGGCCAGGGAGGCATTGGCCGGGCTTTCGAGCCGGCCGAACATGACCCTCTGGTAGAGCCAGAGCATGTAGCCCGCGCCGAGGACGATGCCCAGGCCGGCCACGGCCGTCCAGACCCAATTCACGGGGAAGACGCCCATGAGGATCATGAACTCCCCGATGAAGCCGTTCAGGCCGGGAAGGCCGATCGATGACATGGCCATGACGAGGAAGACGGCGGCAGTGACGGGCATCCGGGAGGACAGGCCGCCGAAGTCGGCGATGAGCCGGGTGTGGCGCCGCTCGTAAAGGACGCCGACGATCAAGAAGAGGGCTCCCGTCGAGATCCCGTGGTTGATCATCTGGAGGACGGCCCCCTTGACGGCCAAGGGCGTGAAGGCGAAAAGGCCGAGGATGACGAAGCCCATGTGGGAGACCGAGGAATAGGCGACGAGCTTCTTCATGTCCTTCTGCATGAGGGAGACGAGCGCCCCGTAGACGATGGCCGTGAGGGCCAGGCCGACCATGAGGGGGGCGAACTTCCGGGACGCCTCCGGGAAGAGGGGCAGGGAAAAGCGGACGAAGCCGTAAGTCCCCATTTTGAGGAGCACCCCGGCGAGGATGACCGAGCCGGCCGTGGGGGCCTCGACGTGGGCGTCGGGAAGCCAGGTGTGGAAGGGGAACATGGGGACCTTGATGGCGAAGCCCAGGGCGAAGGCCAGAAAAACCCAGCCTTGGAGCGCGGCCGGCAGGAACGTCCCCGCCCCGGTCATGGCCGTCCAGTCGAAGGTCCCGTAATGGCCGCGGACGACGAGGATGCCGATGAGCATCATGACCGAGCCGAAGAGGGTGTAGAGGAAGAACTTGATGGCCGCGTAGAGCTTGCGCTCGCCCCCCCAGATGCCGATGAGGAAGTACATCGGGACGAGCATGATCTCCCAGAACACGTAAAAGAGGATGAGGTCGAGGGAGACGAAAACGCCGATCATCCCGACCTCGAGGAGAAGGAGGAAGACGTAGTATTCCTTGAGCCGATGGGCGACGGCCTTCCAGGAGGAGAGCGTCGCCAGAAACGTCAGGAGCGAGGTCAGGAGGACGAGAAGCAGGGAGATGCCGTCGAGGCCCAGGAGGTACTGGATCCCCGCCGACTTGATCCAGGGCGCGCGCTCGACGAACTGCATCTCCGCCGTCCCCGGGTCGAAGCCGCGGAGGAGGAGGAGGGTCGCCGCGAACTCGAGGCCGGTCACGATGTTGGCCGTGAGCTTGACGGCCTTTCCCCGTCCGCGGGGCAAGGCCAGGAGGAGGACCGCTCCGGCCAGGGGGAAGAAAGTGACGAGGCTGAGGATGGGCATCGGGACTCCTAGAAGACCGTGACGACGAGGGCCATGATGATGACCAGTCCGAAGACGACGGCCAGGGCGTAGTTGTAGACGTAGCCCGTCTGGACCCGGCGGAGAAGGCGGGAGGCGTGGCGGTGGACCGCCCCGACGCCGTTGACCGCCCCGTCCACGACCCGCCCGTCGAAAAAGATCGAAATCTTCGAGAGCCGCCGGGTCAGGGCCGCCGCCCCGTCGACGAGGCCGTCGATGACCTTGAGGTCGAAGCCTCCGGCCAGGCGGCCGAGGCGGAGAATCCCGCCGACAAGGATGCCGTCGTAAAATTCGTCGACGAAATATTTCCGGAAGACGAGGCGGTGCAAGGCCCCGAACCTCTCCTTCAGGCGAAAGGCCGGGGCTCCCCTTTTCCGGACGTAGACGACGTAGGCCCCGTAAATCCCGGCCAGTCCGACCCCGGCCGAGAGGGCCATGAGCAGGGCCTCGGTTCCGGCGGCGAGATGCCCGGCGTGGCGGCCGGTCGACGATTCGAGGAACTTGCCGAACCAGGCTCCCCCGCCCAAGAGATGGGGCAGGCCGACGAAGCCGCCGAAGGCCGAGAGGAAGGCCAGAATCCGGAGGGGAACGGTCATGACGGGCGGCGATTCGTGGCAGCGGAGCCTCGCCGCCTCGTCCATCCGCTCGGGGCCGAAGAACGTCAGGAAAATCAGGCGGAAAATGTAGAAGGCCGTCATCCCCGCCCCGAGAACCCCCAGGGCCCAGGCGACGGTCGGGCCGGAGGCGAAGGCCGAGGCCAGGATTTCATCCTTGGAGAAAAACCCCGAGAGCCCCGGGACGCCGGAGATGGCTAGGGCCCCGACGAGGAAGACGCGGTACGTCGTGGGGACGCGGCTCCGCAATCCCCCCATTTTCCGCATGTCCTGCTCGCCGGACAGGGCATGGATGACGCTTCCGGCGGCGAGAAAGAGAAGCGCCTTGAAAAAGGCGTGGGTCATGAGATGGAAGACGCCGGCCGCGTAGGCCCCCGAGCCGAGGCCGAGGAACATATAGCCGATCTGGGAGATCGTCGAATAGGCCAGGACCCGCTTGATGTCGAACTGGACGAGGGCCATGGTCGCGGCGTAGACGGCCGTGCCCGCCCCGACGAGGGCGATGACGTCCAGGGCGAGGCCCGATAAGGTGAACAGGGCGTGGAGCCGGGCGACCATGTAGACTCCGGCCGTGACCATCGTCGCGGCGTGAATCAGGGCCGAGACCGGAGTCGGGCCCTCCATGGCGTCCGGGAGCCAGGTGTAAAGGGGGATCTGGGCCGATTTGCCCGTCGCCCCGATAAAGAGGAGGAGGGCCGCGGCGGTGGCCGCTCCCTTGGTCAGGGCCCCCTCCCCGGCGAGGCGGTTGATGCTCCCTAGGTCGATCGTCCCCAGGACGAAGAGGAGGACCCCGATCCCCAGGATGAACCCGAAATCGCCGACCCGGTTGGTGAGGAAGGCCTTCTTGCCGGCCGCGGCCGCGGCATCCTTGGAGAACCAGAAGCCGATGAGGAGGTAGGAGCAGAGCCCGACCCCTTCCCAGCCGATGAAGAGGACGGCCAGGTTCGCCCCCAGGACGAGGACGAGCATGGCGAAGGTGAAGAGGTTGAGGTAGGCGAAAAAGCGGGCGAAGCTCCGGTCGTGGGCCATGTAGCCGACGGAATAGACATGGATGAGGAGCCCGACTCCCGTGACGACGAGGGTCATGACCGCGGCCAGGGAGTCGTAGCGGAAGGCCAGGTCGACGGCGAACGCGGCTGTCCCTCCGTCGGCCAGGGGGACGAGACTCGGCGGAATCCAGGAAAAGAGGCGGGCGACGAGGACGTCCTCGGACCCGCGGAGGAGGGCGACGAAACTCGCCGCCGAGGCCAGGAAGCTCAGGGCGACGGATCCCACGCCGACGGCCTGGACGGCCTTCCTCGAAAAAAATTTGATCCCCAGGAGGCCGTTCGCGAGCGCGCCGAGGAGGGGGAAAAGGGGGATCCAGGCGAACATCGGCTATCCTTTGAGCTCGTTGAGCTTGTCGATATCGTAGGTCTTTTTCTGCCGGAAATAGGAGAGGATGAGGGCGAAGCCGACGGCCGCCTCGGCGACGGCCATGAGGATGACGAAAATCGCGAAGATCGAGCCCCGGGGGGAACGGAGATGGAATCCCAGGCCGGCGAGAATGACGTTGAGGCCGTTGAGGACGAGCTCGAGGGACATCAGCATGACGACGAGGTTCTTGCGGAAGAGGACCCCGAAGAGGCCGAGAACGAAGAGGGCGATCCCGAGGGCGAAGACGGCGTCAATCGGGACCACGGGAGAGCCTCCTTCGGGCGACGAAGACCGCCCCGATGAGGACGGCGAGGAGAAGGACCGCGGCGATCTCGAAGGGCAGGGCGTAGGAGGTGAAGAGCATCTCGGCCAGGGCCCGGAACTCCAGGCCCCCCTCCGGCCCCGGCCGAGCGGCCGGACGGTTCAGGAAGACGACGGTCCCGACTTGGAGGGCGAGGAGGGACGGCCAGGCGAAGATGAAAATCTTCGGGACGAGCTTCCGCCGCTCGGCGACGACCTCGTCCAGGTTGACGATGATGATGACGAAGATGTAGAGAACGACGATCCCCCCGCCGTAGACGAGGATCTGGACGGCCCCGAGGTATTCGGCCTGGAGGGTGAAGAAGACGCCGGCCACCGAGAGGACGGTGAAGGCCAGGTAGAGAACGCTGTGCATGGCGTTTGTCCGGGTGATGACCATGACCGCCGAGAAGACGGCCATGAGGGCGAAGAGAAGGAATATGGCGAAGGTCATGGGCGGCAGGCTCCGCAAAGGCGATTTTGGAGGGATTCGCCCTCGAGGTACATCTCTTCGTGGGAGAAAGCGAGTTCCCTGCGGTCGAGGGTCGAGAGGCGGAACTCCCGGGAAAACCGGATGGCGGCCGTCGGACAGACCTCGACGCAGAGGCCGCAAAAGCTGCAGCGGTCGAGGCGCCAGTCGAATTTCACCGGCTTCATGGCCTTGGCCCCTTCTTCGCGCTTGCCCTCGATGTCGAAGCACCCCTGGCCGCAGGCCCGCTGACAGGCTTTGCAGGCGATGCAGAGCGGCTCTCCTTGGTCGTTCCGGCAGAGGCGGAGGATCCCCCGGAACCTCTCGGGCGGAGGGAGGACTTTTTCGGGATAGGGGACGGTGACTTTCTTGCTGAAATAGTACCGGAGGGTGACGGCCAGGCCGGTCAGGATGTCGACGAGGAAAATCTTCCGGAAGAGCCTTTCCAGGGCGTTCACAGGAGGTACCTCAGGCCGACGACGACCAGGAAATTGACCAAGGAGAGGGGGATGAGCCACTTCCAGACCAGGCGGATCAGGGAATCGAAACGGTAGCGGGGGAAGGTCGCCCGGATCCAGACATAGAGATAGAGGAAGAACATGATCTTGACGAGATACCAGATGAAGCCCGGGATCGCGCCGAGGAAGGCGAAGGCCTTGAGGCCGGGGAAAGGCGGCAGCCATCCTCCGAAGAAGAGGATGACGACGAGCGAGGAGGCCAGGACCATGTGGGCGTATTCGGCCATGTAGAAAAAGGCGAACTTCATCCCGGAGTACTCGGTATGGTAGCCGGCGACGAGCTCGGACTCGGCCTCGGGGAGGTCGAAGGGGGCCCGGTTCGTCTCGGCGATGGCCGAGATCCAGAAGACGAGGAACGAGACGGGGAGCAGGAATCCATACCAGACGCCGGACTCCTGCTGGCGTTCGACGATCCGGACGAGGTCCATCGACCTGGCCAGGAAGACGACCGTCAGGACGGTCAACCCGACCGGGATCTCGTAGCTCAGGACCTGGACGACGGACCGGAGGGCGCCGAGAAGGGGATACTTGGAGTTGGAGGCCCAGCCCCCGAAGATGACTCCGAAGACCGAGATCGACGACAGGCCCAGGACGAGGAGAAGGCCGACGGGGCTTCGGGCGACCCAGAGGTTCAAGGTGTAGTCGCCGATGCGGAAGGATTCGCCGAGAGGAAGAAAGCAGAAGGCCAGGAGGGTCGAGAACATCACCAAGACGGGGGAAATGTTGAAGAGGAATCGGTCCGCTCGCCGCTGGACGATGTCCTCCTTGAAGAAGAGCTTCACGGCGTCGGCGAAGGGCTGGAGAATCCCCTGATAGCCGACTCGGTTGGGGCCGACCCGGCCCTGGATCCAGGCCACGACCCGGCGTTCGAGCCAGATCATGACGATGACCATGAGCATCGGGTAGAGGATGACGGCCAGGATCTTGGCCAGGGGAATGAGGCCGTCGGCGAGCCAGGGACTCATCATTTGTCGATTTCCCCGAGGACGATGTCGAGCGACCCGAGGATGCCGATGACGTCCGAAAAAAGATTCCCCCGGCTCATGTGGGCCAGGGACATGAGGTTGATGAAGGACGGCGATTTCATCTTGACCCGCTCGGGCTTGTCCGTGCCGTTCGACCGGATGTAGAAGCCCAGTTCGCCCTTGGGGGCTTCGATCGTATGGAAGACTTCGGCCGGAGGGATGCGGAGGATCCGGGGGACCTTGGCCGAGCATTCGCCGTCGGGAAGCCGGTCCAGGGCTTGGCGGACGATCCCGAGGCTCTGCCGCATTTCCTCCATCCGGACGAGATAACGGTCATAGACGTCGCCCGCCGAACCCAGCGGGACATCGAAGTCGAAATCCTCGTATGAGGAATACGGAACGTCCTTCCGGATGTCCCAGTGCACCCCGGTGGCCCGCAGCGGCGGTCCGGTCAGGCCGAAATCGACGGCTTCCGCGGCGGTGATGACGCCGACCCCTTGGGTCCGCTCCTTCCAGATCCTGTTCTCGTTGAGGAGGAGCTCGATGTCCCGAAGCGTGCGGGGAAGGCCGTCCAGGGTCTTGCCGATGCGTTGGACGAATTCCGGGTCGAAGTCGCGCGGCACGCCGCCGATCCGGATGCCGTGGACCGTCAAGCGCGCCCCGACGTACTCCTCGAAGAGGTCCAGGATGCGCTCCCGGGCCTCGAATCCGTAGAGGAGGACGGACATGGCCCCGATGTCGTTGGCCTGGAAGCCGACCCAAGCCAGGTGCGAGGCCAGCCGCTAGAGCTCGGCCAGGACGACCCGGAGGACCTGTCCGCGCTTGGGAATTTCGATTCCGGCCAGCTTCTCGACGGCCAGGACGAAGCCGAGATTGCTCGACAGGGCGGCGAGATAATCGAGGCGGTCGGTGAGGGGGACGATCTGGGTGTAGGTCAGGTTCTCCCAGAGCTTCTCCATCCCCCGGTGGAGGTAGCCGAGGACAGGCTCGAGTCTGAGGACGACCTCGTTGTCGACGGCCAGCTTGAGGCGGAGAACCCCGTGGGTCGAGGGGTGCTGGGGCCCCATGTTGAGGGCGATTTCCTTAAAAGCCATCGCCGCGGCCTCCGAGCGGAAAATCCTTGCGGAGGGGATGGCCCTCGAAGGCCTCGTCGAGATAGATCCGCTTGAGTCCGGGGTGGCCGGAGAAACGGAGGCCGAACATGTCGAAGATTTCGCGCTCCGCCCAGTCGGCCGACTTCCAGATCGAAACGGCGGAGGGAAGGGCTTCGCTCTCCTCCGTCTCGACCGCGACCCTGAGGCGGAGGCGATCGGCGGGCCGGTAGACCTGATAGAGGACGGCGAAGCGCTTGGACCCCGCCGCCGTTTCGGGGCCGCGGTCGAGGCCGATCATGTCCTGAAGGGCGGCGAAACCCTGCTCGGCCTGCAAGAATCTCAAGACATCGGTCAGGCTTTCCGTCCGGACGCGGATGGTGAGCTCCCCTTTGGCGAAGTCGCGGCCGGCCACGGCCTCCGGAAACCGGCCTTCCAGGACCCGGAGGACATCCTCGAGACGGGGCGCGTCGGCGAGATTATCGGGCATCGGGGTTGAGAATCTCTTGGGTTGGACGGCCCCGGGCGATCTTCTTTTGGAGGGTGATCAGGCCGTGGAGGAGCCCCTGGGGAGTCGGCGGACAACCCGAGATGTAGACGTCGACGGGGATGACCTTGTCGACGCCCTGGAGGACGGCGTAGGTCGGGAACGGCCCCCCGGAGACGGCGCAGTTTCCCATGGCCACGACCCACTTCGGGTCGGCCATCTGCTCCCAGAGCCGCCGGACGACGGGAGCCATCTTGTTCGTCACGGTCCCGGCGACGATGAACAGGTCGGCTTGGCGGGGCGACGCCCGGAAGAGCTCCATCCCGAAGCGGGAGATGTCGTAGCGCGCCGCGGCCGTGGCGATCATCTCGATGGCGCAGCAGGCCAATCCCGAGCCGAACGGCCAGAGGGAATTCTTCTGGGCCCAGGTGATGAAGGCGTCGGCCTTGGCCAGGAGAAAGGGCGGGGCGGGGGAAGGGCTATTCAATGTCCCTCCGGAACTCGAGGGCCCCGGTCTTCCAGGCGTAAAGGTAGCCCAATCCCAGGATGGCGACGAAAAGGACGGCCTCGACGAGGCCGAAAAGGCCGAGCTTGTCGTGGGCCACGGCCCAGGGGAAGAGGAAGAACGTCTCGACCTCGAAGATGATGAAGACGAGGGTCAGGAGATAGAAACGGATGGAATAGGACTCGCGGGCCGTCGGGGTTTCCGGGTCGACGCCGCACTCGTAAGGCAGGGTTTTGTCCCCGATATCGCGCCGCCGGTAGCGGATCAAGGCGATGAAGAGGAGGAGTCCGGCGGAAAAGACGACGGACATGACGAAGAACAGGAAAAAAAACCAGTAGTCCTTCATTCTCCCGTCCTATCTTATTTCATTAAAAGGACTTGCGCTTTCCCGGGGGGAGAGCCCATTATAAGCAAAGCCGCCGAAAAAGCAATATCCGACAATTCCGATGTGGATTATCTCAAGCGGGCCCGGACGATGAGGTCGACGACGTCGAAGTAGTCCCTCGAGGAGACGGGCTTCGACGTCGCCGTGTTGAGCTTGTGGGCCACGACGAGCTTGATCGCCGGGAGGACGGTGATGTATTGGCCGCCCGCCCCCTGCCCAGAAAAGCCCCCGGCGTAGGGACCTCGGGCCGCGGGGCCGTCGAAGACCCACCACAAATAGCCGTAACCCCATCGGCCGTTCCGGAGGCCGGCCGGGTTCATCTCCGTGTTCCGGGTGACCGGGCTCGTGATCTTGCGGACCCAGGCCCGGGAAACGATCTGCTTTCCCCGCCACCTCCCCTCCCGGAGCATGAGAAGGCCGACCCGGGCCATGTCCCGGGTCGAAAGCCACATGTGATAGGCCGGATGCTCCGAAACCTCGAGGTTTCCCGATTTTCTTTGAAGGTCCCGGCGGAAATCTTCCATCCCGAGGGGGCGGACAAGATCGGCCTCGAGGGCGTCGTAGATCGCCGCCCCCGTCTCCTGCTCGAAGATCGTCCCCAAGGCGTTGAAATCCCAATTGCTGTAGAGAAAGTAGGCCCCATGCTTCTGCGATCCCCGGGGCGGGGCGTCGGCCAGATTATCCCCGGGATTGGAGGCCGGATGATAGACGCCGGAACGGGCCGCGAGGAGGTCGG
The DNA here is from genome assembly GCA_016867585.1 of Candidatus Aminicenantota bacterium. Lineage (GTDB taxonomy): Bacteria > Acidobacteriota > Aminicenantia > Aminicenantales > UBA4085 > JAAZPG01. The sequence goes on from VGJF01000051.1 coordinate 10,343, forward strand.
AGACGGTCGCCTCGAGCTCCTGCGGTGACAGGCCGCCGACATCCGTGATATTGAGGTCGGCCAGGGTCTTGGCCAGGTCGATTTTCCCCCTCTCGACGTAGATTCCGTAGAGGATCGCCAGAACGCTCTTGCGGACCGAGGCGAGATAGCTCAGCTCGGCCGTGTTTCCGTAGTCGAAGAGGATCCGGCCATCGGCCACGGCCACGAGGGCCGTCGTCGTCATCGATCGGAGCTTGTCCAGGGCGGCGACGATTCCCTCCCGGGAATACCCGGCCGCCTCGGGGACATGGATCCGCTCCCATGATGCCTCCGGAAAAACGGCCGCCGTCCCCCCGGAGGGCAGAGTCGGTCGGACCGCGCAGCCGGACGAAACTCCGGCCGCGAGGCCGAGAACCAAGAGAAGGAGGACGAGGGGTTGTCCCGAGGATTTCGCTCTCATGGCGGTCATCCTTTCCTCCGCCTTTTCGCGGACCCAAGACTAGACCATTTAACCACATCGCGCCTCTCGGGGAAAGCCCGTTCTTCTCCCGGGAAGGAAAACCGGGCTCGGGCGTCTAATGGACGAATGCCCGTAGGAGGAGGTCATGAAAAGAATCGCCCTTGTCCTTTTGGCCGGGCTGGCCGCGGCGGCGTTAGCGGCGACGGCCGGACACCCTTTCCAGGACGCCGAAACGGCGCTGGACGCCAAGGTCCGCTCCTTCCTCGATAGCCGGCGATGGAGCTGGCGCGACATGAACGTTCCCGAAGCGGACGGCCGGGTCCTCCACGAGATCATCGTCAAGAACGGCTATCAAAGAGCCCTCGAGATCGGGACCTCGACCGGCCACTCGGGAATCTGGATCGCCTGGGCCCTGGCCAAAACGGGCGGGAAGCTGGTCACGATCGACATCGATGAAGGCCGCCATAACGAGGCCAAGGCCAACTTCAAGGCCGCCGGGCTGGACGCCTATATCGACGCCCGCCTGGCCGACGCCCACGAGCTCGTCCCCAAGCTCGGAGGGCCCTGGGATTTCGTCTTCATCGACGCCGACAAGGAAGGATACACGGACTACGCCAAGGCCGTGATCCCCAAGCTCGTCCCCGGCGGCTGCATCGCCGCCCACAATGTCTCGGCCCGCCGCCCGGGCCCGGGCGGCCGATATCGAGGCTACGGCGGAGGGACGGGCGAATATTACGACTACATCACGAGCCTCCCCGAATTCGAGACGTCCTTCCCCCCGGGAGGCCGCAACGACCTGTCGGTCAGCTACAAGAAAAAATAGCGGTTGAAACCGTCACGGCTTCGGCGTCCGGCCGGAAACAAGGAGCAGGGGGGAACGCCGCGGCCGGTTGATTTCCTCGGCGGCGGCGAAGTATATATATGAACCGCGCCTTTTGAAGGAGGATCATGCCTAGGACGCCGCCCCGCCGGACCGGGATCGACGTTTCGCCTTACGCCGGCTTCTGCGGCGGGGTGCGGCGGACGATCAAAACCATCGAGGCCCTCAAGGCCGCCCGGCCCGCGGCCAAGATTTATCTCCTCGGGAAAATCGTCCACAACGAGACCGTCCTAGCCCGCCTGAAGCGGCGGGGATTCATCGCCATCGACGATTACCGGAAAGCCCGGGACGGCATCCTGGTCATCCAGAGCCACGGGATCCCGGCTGCTCTGTTCGCCGAAGTCCGAAGGTCGGGAATCGAATTCGCCGACACGACCTGCCCGATGGTCAAGGACATCCACCGCCGGGCCCGTGAACTCGAAGCCGACGGCTGCCGGGTCGCGATCATCGGGGACCGGGGGCACGAAGAGGTCCTGGGCATCGCCGGACAAGTCCACGAGCCGTTGATCGTCGGCCGCCCGGAGGACGTCGATTCCTCCGCGTTCAAGGCGATCCCCAAGGTCGGCGTCGTCGTCCAGTCGACCTTCATCCGGGAGAACGCCGAGAGGATCGTCCGGAAGATCCGCCGCTTCGTTCCCGACGTCCGGTTCGAGAACACGATCTGCAAGCCGACGACCGACCGCCAGCTGGACGCCCGGGCCAAGGCCGGGCTCTACGCCAACCCCCTCGTCATCGGCTCGAATTCGAGCGCCAACACCCGGAATCTCCTGTCGATCATGCAGTCCAAGAACCCCAAGACCCGGCTCATCAGCCGGCCGGAGGATGTCGACGAGATCTCCTTCGGCCGCCGGCCGAGCGTCTATGTCGTTTCGGGCGCCTCGACGCCCCAGGACGTCATCGACCGGACCGTCCGCCGTCTCCGGAGGCTGTCCCGCCAAAGCGCCGGTCGAAAGGCGGGCTGAGGCCCGAACTGGCCGATCGACATCCCCTTCGCCTCCTCCCGCCCAGGCCCGGCCGGGCGGCGGAAATGAAAGCGCAATACGGTCGTCGATGGACCGCCCGTGAAGGGGCGACTGCGGGCTGCGGCCGGCCTTGAATGAGAACGGAAAGCGTGGTAAGGTTGACCGAGATCCGAATCTGGAGAAGACGATGAGCGGCGCCGTTTACGGCTGCAAAACCTGCGGAAAACAGGCCAAGGTCCCCCTCGGGAAGCCCGTCCCCTTCTGCTGCGGCCAGAAGATGGAACCCGAGCCGCTCCCGACCTGCACGAGCGCGCCCAACCCCGAAATGGCCCGCAACTACTCCCCCGACGAGCCGTGCGACGACGGCACCCTTCCGAAAAAACGGGGGGCGTGATACCCTGTCCCTCTATTTTTTCTCGCCCGCGGCTTTAATTTTTGCCGAGGCGAGCTTCTCGAGAGCCTCGGCGACGAGGTCGTATCTCTTGACACTCCTATTGACGACGCTGACCATATGGATTTTCCCGTTCATCCGGATCCTGAGGAAACTCGAATACCCGTCCATGATCCGGTTGTCGGCGTAGGATTCCTTGAGCTTGAAAAAGCGGGCCTCTTCGATTTTCCGCAGAATTTGCCCGACCTCGTCCGGCGTCAAGGCGTAGCGGGCGCTTTCGCTCTTGGCCCTGTCCCCGTATCCCTGAGTTTTCTCGACCGTCATCACGCCATCGGCCGTGAGGCGAAAGGTTGTCCGGCCCCACTCGGCGTGCGTCGCCCCAAACCCGTAGACGATCTCAAGGTCTTTCGGCACGGCGGACGATTCTTGACCCCATAGAGGGAAAGAGGGAAGGACGAGACCCGTTGCCAAGACGGAAACAGCGATCAGGCGGTTCATGACTCCTCCTTGATGTTCCCCGGTTGAAGCTTGAGCCCGCGGCTGGGCCGCCGCGGGCTTATCTTTTTCCGATGGGAACGGGCTTCCATTCCGCATCGACGGCGACGAACACGACCTCGGCCTTGGTGACCCGGACGTCTTCCCCGGTCTCGGCCCGCGTCACCTCGACGACGACCTTGGTCGTGACCGAGGTCCGGCCGACCCGGACGGCCTTGGCGTAGAAGCTGACGACGTCCCCGACGAAGACCGGCTTGTGGAAGACAACCTTGTCCATGGCCACGGTGACGAAATTGTACGGCCCGCAAGCCTGCCGGGCGGCGATCGCTCCCGCCAGGTCGATGTGGCTCATGATGACCCCGCCGAAAATCGTCCCGTGCTTGTTGGTGTCGCGGGGCAGGAGGGTGACGCGGAGGGTCGGTTCCATGCCGCGATTATACATGAAGATGGGGGACACTTTCATGTGTCCCCCATCTTTTGATACATTGGGGGCATGGAAGGCCTCCGTGGGGTCGCCGTTCTCGGTGGAGGGGCGGCCGGCCTGGCCGCCGCCATCTCGGCCGCCCGGGCGGGGGCATCGGTCGCCGTCGTCGACCGGATGCCGCGCCTCGGCCGGAAGATCCTGGCCACCGGAGGCGGCCGGTGCAATCTGTCGAACGACAACCTCTCGCCGGCCGCGTTTTCCTCGACCGAGCCGGAGCTAGTCGCGGCCGTGTTAGATAGGTCCGGAAACACGGAAATCCAATCCTTTTTCCGCGGCCTCGGTCTCCTTCTGAGCGCGGACGGGGGCCGCGTCTTCCCCGCGACCAACCAGGCCGCGACCGTCGTCAAAGTCCTCGAGCTCGAAATCCGTCGCCTCGGGATCGCCGTCCAACTCGGATTCGATACGCGCACCCTCGACCGCCGCGGAGATTCCTTCCGGCTGGGCGCCGAGGACGGCCGCCGGCTCGCTGCCCGGACCGTCGTCCTCGCCGCCGGCGGCAAATCCTATCCCGCTCTCGGCTCCGACGGAAGCGGCTTCGAACTCGCCGGGAGACTCGGGCATCGGATCATTCCGCCCGTGCCGAGCGCCGTCCCCCTCCTCGTCAAGGATAAAATGTGCCACGCCCTCCAAGGGCAAAAAATCAAGGCCCGGACGAAGGCCTGGGTTGACGGCGTCGAAACGGCGGAAGCCGGCGGAGAGCTCCTGTTCACCGCGTATGGATTGTCGGGCCCGGCCGTCCTCGACATCAGCGAGCCGATCTCGATCGCCCTCACCCGGGACGGCCGGAAGAACGTCGTCCTGGCGGCGGACCTCGTGCCTTTCCTGTCGCCCGGCGATCTCGAAACCGAGTTCTCGCGGCGGATGAAGGCCGGCTGGCCCCGGCAGGATCTCGCGATCGGGATTCTTCCCGAAAAATTCGGCCCGATGATATCTCGGCTCATTCCCGCGGGAGAAGACCAGAACGACGCCGGCGCCCCGGCCTTGGCCGCCGCCCTGAAAGACAAGCGCTTCGCCGTCCACGGGACCCGGGGCTGGAACGAGGCGGAATTCACGGCCGGGGGCGTGGAGGCCGCGGAAGTCGTCTCCCCGACTCTCGAATCGAAGAGATGTCCGGGCCTCTTCCTGGCCGGCGAAATCCTCGACGTCCAGGGCCCGCGAGGCGGGTTCAACCTGGCCTGGGCCTGGGCTTCCGGTCTTATCGCCGGCCGTTCCGCCGCCGGCTTCCGGTGAGCAGGTCCTCTGGGGCGGGCTCGATCGTCGGAAATCGGAAGGCGAAAGCCGCCTCGAGAAGGCGCCGTGGGACGACGCGCTGTCCCTTGAGGACGACCGTCCCAAACTCTCCCAGGAGAAGGCGGACGGCGAATCCCGTCCCGCCCGTCAGGAAGATTTTCAGGTTGTCAGATCCTCGTGATTTTGAAGGAGACCCCGTTTGGGTCCGGGCAGACGAGGACCTCGGTTTCGGCGATCCAGTCGTCGGCGGGAAGCTCGTCCTCGCGCTGCTTCGCCGTCAGGAAGGGAAACAGGCTGTTCAGGGCGTAGAGACAGACCCTCTTCCCTTTCGGGATCTCGACCGTCCCCGCCCCGCGGACGAAGAAATGGTCCCCGGCCTTGTGCTTGGCCCCGCAGCGCTTCTTGACCTCGACGACCTCGACCTTCAGGTCTTTCATGGCCTCACCTCTCCGCCCCTAAGATACCGCCCGCCGGGATAATTTTCAATGCATTGACTAAACTTCGGCCCTGGGCTATAAACGGCTCTTTATGGCCCGACGAAACGCTCCATGCTGACCATCGTCCTCGCCGCCCTCCTCTCCGGGCTCCCCTTCTCCGGCCAGACCGGCGCCCCGCCCCGAAAAACGATGACGGCCGTCCCCGCCGGAGGCCCGATTAGGGTCGACGGCGTGCTCGAAGAGCCGGCCTGGAAAACGCCCGGCCGGAGCGATTTCACCCAAACCGACCCTCTGGACGGCCGGCCGCCGACAGAAAAGACGACCGTCTGGGTCGCCTTCGACCAGGACAATGTATACGTCGCCGCCCGCCTGGCCGACTCCCGGCCCGACCTCGTCGTCGGCCGCCTTGGCCGGCGGGACGAATACGTGGATTCGGACTGGTTTTTTGTCGCCCTCGACCCCTATCTCGACCGGAGGAGCGGCTTTTTCTTCGGGATCAATCCCTCGGGCTCGATCCTCGACGGGACGCTATCGAACGACGAGACGGACGACGACACGTGGGACGGCATCTGGGAGAGCGCCGCCCGGATCGCCGGGGCCTACGTCTACGCCCACGGCCTCGACTCGACCGAAGTCAGCTTCTACGCATTCATCAAATCGGGGACGTGATACCCTGTCCCTCGATTTCTCCGAAGCGGCGATTCTAATGGTTTTTCTTCCTTATTCTCGGCGATTCTCGCTGAGACCTTTCGCCGCCGGAGCGGCCTTTATCCCGAAGAGGGGATGGAAATTCATCTTGCATTTCTATATTTTATATTTTACATTATCGATAAAGCAGAAAGGAGAAGAATGCTATGAAATCCATTCATGGACAAAG
>VGJF01000052.1 GCA_016867585.1 Candidatus Aminicenantota bacterium
GACATCGGGGCGATCGTCGCCCCGGTCAGCGTCACGGCCACCCCCGGCAGAATGTTCCCCTCCTGGTCGACGACGGTTCCGGCGATGTTGCCCGTCCGCTGCTGGGCCGACAGCCCGCCGACCAGGACGAGGACGAAAAGAATCGCGGATGCCTTTCTCATCGATCCTCCCTTCTCTCTTCGCGGTCTCTCCCGAGACCTCCCTTCCCCGAACGGCGACCGCCGTTCGCCTCAGAGGATTTTGTTTGGCTAAACTCTCCTGAATTCACCTCCTATAACTTTTAAAAAAAGCAAGCAATATCTATGCCATTATTGTTTTTTTTTAAATTCAATAAATTCAATAAGTTGGATTTTTCGGCCCTGTAAGAAAATACAAAAAAATGAATCATCTCCAAAATATTGAATTTATTAGCGCGGGCTAGGATTGGGCCCTTTGTTTATGCTATATATCTCTGAGACGATTATTCTCGGAGGGAGAAGCGGTGACGAAACGCTTATCGGTCGTTATCCTCGGCATCCTGGCGGTCCTGCCGGGCGTCAGGCCGGCCGGGCCCGACCAGGCCGTCAAGCCTTCGACCTTGGCCCCGCAATACCAGGAATGGCTGCGCCTGACGACCTATATCATCAAGGACAAGGAGCGCGACGTCTTTCTCCAGCTGACCAACGACCGGGACCGGGACATCTTCATCCAGATGTTCTGGAAAATGCGCGACCCGACCCCGGCCACGCCCGAGAACGAATTCCGGGACGAAATCCTCAAGCGGTTCCAGGAGGCGAACAAGAAATTCCGCTACGGCGGCCAGGAGGGTTGGAGGACGGACCGGGGGAGGTTTTACATCATCCTCGGCCCCCCCCTGTCCGTCGTCCAAATCGCCGGGAGCAACGACCTCTGGCCGGTCGAGATCTGGTCCTGGAACGGGGACCCGGCCAAGGGCATGCCCAGCCATTTCTCTTTTGTCTTTTATCAGCGGGGGAGCGTCGGCGAATTCAAACTGTACGACCCCGTCGCCGACGGGCCGGCGAAGCTTCTCATCAAAGGCAGCTCCGAGTTCAGTCCGTCCGACTATGAAGCCATGTTCGACGCGATCCGCGATCTTCAGCCGGACCTGGCCGCCGTCTGCCTGTCGATCATCCCCGGGGACATCCCCTACATGTACCAGCCTTCGCCCGAAAACGCCATCTGGATGGCCAACATCATCGATTCCCCCCGGAAGGCGGTCAATGAAAGCTACGCGACCCATTTCCTGAATTACAAGGGCTACGTGACCACGGAATACCTGACGAACTACATGGAGAGCGCCGGCTCGGTCGACGTCGTCTTCGACCCGGTGACCGGTCTCCCGTTCGTCGATTTCACCGTCGCGCCCAAGACCCTGTCCCTTGAATACTACGAGCCCAAGGACGAATACTCCTGCGCCTTCGAGGTCAACGTCAGCCTCCGGGCCGGAGAGAAGGTCATTTACCAGTACACAAAGGACTTCCCTTTGACGATCCCCGCCTCGAGGCTTGCCGAGACCGAAATCATGGGCGTCTCCGTCCAGGACGGCTTCCCGGCGATCCCGGGCCGCTATCGCCTGTCCGTCCTCCTCCAGAACAGGACGGGCAAGGAGTTCAGCATCCTCGAACGGGATGTCGAGATCCCCTCTCCCGGAGGGCCTCCCCGGATCGTCGGTCCCGTCGTCGGTTATCTCCTTTCCGAGGCCCGGGCCGACCTGCGCCAGCCCTATCAGGCCGGAAGCCAGAGGATTCAAGTCGACCCGAGGAACACCTTCGGCCAGACCGACCGAGTCTCCTACCTCTTCCACATCCTCGGCCTCACCGAGGACCTCTGGAGGACGGGATCGATCAGGATCGTTGTCCAGGGGGCCAAACCGAACGCCCCCTTTCAGAAGACGCTTCTTGTCCGGCCGAGCGGCCAACCTTACCGGGGTTTGCTGACAATCGGACAGAGCCTTGAGGCCGAGGAGTTTCCGCCCGATTATTACGACTTCTCGGCCCTCCTCCTCGACGCCAAGGGGCAGGTCGTGACCGAAGGCCGGTCGAATTTCGTCGTCTCCCCGCGGAAATCGGTCTCCCATCCCGTGACCTTGGCCAAAGGGGCCTCGCAGGCCAACCGGTTCGTCTTCGACTACATGCTCGCCGGCCAGTTCGATCAAACAGGCGAGGCGGAAGCCGCCGAGGCCGCCTACGAGCGGGCCCTGGCCGCCAATCCCTCGTTCACCGGGAAGATCCCCGAATACGCGGGATTTTTGACCCGGGCCGGGAAATTCGACCGCGTCCTCGACCTCGTCGCGAGGATCAAGGACGACACCCGGCTCGTTTTCCAATATCGCTTCCTCCGGGGCAGGGCCCTCCTCGGCCTCGAGCGCTTTGACGAGGCCCTGGCCGAACTTCAGGAAGCCAACAAAATCTACAATAGCGATACGGCCCTTCTCCACGCCCTCGGCCTGGCTTATTGGAGAACGGGACGGTCCGAGGAGGCCCGAAACGTCCTCCGGGCCTCGCTGAAGCTGAACCCCGACCAGCCCGAGATCCGGGCCCTCCTGGCCGAGGTCGAGAAGCGCTGAACCTTCGCCGGCGGTCTTCCGTATATTCATCCGTCGACGTTTTTTCCGAGGAGAAGACCATGGACGAAGAAACCAAGGCCGGAGCCGAAAAGACGCGGACCGAGGAGTTCAAGCTGGCGGGGGGCGAGATCCTGACCAAGATCAAGGAGATCATCCGCGAGGGGAACATCCGCCGGATCATCCTCAAGGACGAGCAGGGCAAGACCTTCATGGAGATCCCCCTGACCGTGGGGATCGTCGGGGCCGCCTTCATGCCCGTCCTCGCGGCGATCGGGACGATCGCCGCCCTCGTCTCGAAGCTGACGATCGTCGTCGAAAAAATCGAGTCCTGAGGCCCGCCGCGAAGCCGCTCCCTTCGAGAGGCGTTTGCTCTTGTTCTCCGGCCCGCCGTCCGGATACAATGGCGGGCGATGCGGACGTTCTTCATCGGCCCGGCGGCAGTTTGTCTCTTAACCGCGGCGTCGGCCGCCGCCCCCCTCGAGAAGCTCGACCTGATGCCCGTTCCCTCGTCGGTCGTCCTGACCGAGGGAAGGTTCCGGGTCGATGAGCGCTTCGCCGTCGCCGCGATCGGAAAGGGAGGCGAGAGGGCCCGTCGGGCGGCCGCCAGGTTCATGGCCCGGCTGGCCGGCCGGACGGGCCTGTTCTTCAAGCAGGATTTCCTGAACCCCGAGGACTCGCCGGGTGCGGGATGCCTGTTCAGATACGACCGCCCGGGAGAACTCGTCCTCGGGGAGGACGAGTCCTACGCGGTCACCGTCAGCCCCGACCGCGTCCTCCTCGTCGCCCGGACCGACATCGGGGTTCTCCGCGGATTTGAAACCATCCTCCAGCTTCTTTGCGGGGACAGGCAAGGCTATTATTTTCCTTGCGTCCAGGTCAGCGACGCGCCGCGCTTCGCCTGGAGGGGTCTTCTCATCGACTGCGCCCGCCATTTCATGCCCGTCGACGTCATCAAACGCAATCTCGACGGCATGGCCGCGGTCAAGATGAACGTCTTTCATTGGCACCTGACCGACCACCAGGGCTTTCGGGTCGAGAGCCGGCTCTTTCCCCGGCTCCACGAGCAGGGCTCGGACGGGATGTATTACTCCCAGGCCCAGCTCCGGGAGGTCATCGCCTACGCCGCCGACCGCGGCATTCGGGTCATGCCTGAGTTCGACATCCCGGCCCACTCGACGAGCTGGTTCGTCGGCTACCCCGAGTTCGCTTCCGGCCCCGGGCCGTACCGGCTCGAACGCCGGTTCGGCCTCATGCCCTCGGCCTTCGATCCGTCCCATCCCGCCGTCTATGAGTTTTTCGATAAATATTTCGGGGAAATGGCGGGTCTTTTTCCCGATCATTATCTTCATGCCGGAGGAGACGAAAACAGCGGACGCGCTTGGGACGAAAACCCCGAAATCCGGAGGTTCAAGAGCGAAAACAACCTGCCCGACAACCCTTCCCTCCAGGCGTATTTCACCGGCCGGATCCTCGAAATCCTGGAAAGACACGGCCGGAGGCTGGTCGGCTGGGACGAAATCCTCCACCCCGGCCTCTCCCGGAGCGCCGTCATCCAGGCATGGCGAGGGGCGGACCGTCTGGCCGCGGCCGTCCGGCAGGGGCATGCGGCCGTTCTTTCCCACGGCTATTACATCGACCTCTGCCAACCGGCGGCCTTCCACTACGCCAACGATCCCGTCCCGCCGGAAGGCGGCCTGGCCGCCGCGGAGCGGAACTTCGTCCTGGGAGGCGAGGCGACGATGTGGAGCGAACTCGTCTCGGCCGAAACGATCGACGGCCGGATCTGGCCCCGGACGGCGGCCATCGCTGAAAGGCTCTGGTCGCCGGCCGAGGTCCGCGACGCCGAGGACATGTATCGCCGCCTCGAGGCCGTCGGCATCCTTCTCGAGGATCTCGGCCTGACCCATTACAAGAATCAGGACATGATGCTCCGCCGTCTTGTCGGGGGGGAGGATATCGCCGCCCTTAAAGTTCTCGTTTCCGTCGTCGAGCCCCTGAAGCGCTATCAGCGGCTCAACCAAGGCCGGGCTTACACCGTTCTTTCGCCCTTGTCCCTCTTCGCGGACGCGGCCCTGCCGGAGTCGGGGCCGGCCCGGCGGTTCGGAACGGCGGTCCAGGCTTTCCTCCGGACGGGCGACCGCAAGACCGCCGATGAAATACGCCGTTCGCTCAGGGAATGGCGGGGGTTGCCTGAAACCCTGGCCCCCCTCTTGAGCCGGTCTCCGGTCCTCGCCGAGGTCGGGCCTTTGGCCAAAAACCTGTCCGCGGCGGGCAGCCTTGGGCTCAAAGCCCTGGACCTCATCCAAGCCAAAAAGGGAGGCGATGCGGATTGGGTCGGCAAGAGCCTCCAGACTCTGGCCCGGGCCCGACGACCGGAGGCCCAGACCGAGCTGGCCGTCATCCCCCACGTCGAAAGGCTGGTCAAAGCGGCCGGCCGGAGGTCATGACTCCTTTGCCCATGGCGAAATCCGGCGAAAGCCTGTCGGCCAAAGCCGCCTTGGGACTCGTCGTCGCCGCGACCGGAGTCGGGGCGGGGGACCCGATCGCCGGCTTCGTTCGCCAACCTGAGATTTCGCGAGATCGTCGGCGTCTTATAAAAAAATGATGAAAGGAGGCGTTTCATGAGTCTTCGAACGACGGCCGCCGTCGGGATCCTGTTCCTCGCCCTCGGAGCCGGAGGGGCTTCGGCTCAAGCCCCCGTCAAGCTCCTCGATACGGAGACGTATTTCGAGATGGAGTCGGTGAGCGTTCCGCGGATTTCCCCTGATGGAAGGCAGATCCTCTTCATCCGCGGCTGGGCGGATAAAATGAACGACCAGCCCCGCTCGAGCGTCTGGATCGCGGACGCCTCCGGAGAGCGCATCCGGGAGCTCACCCGCGGAAGCTGGCGCGTCTCATCGCCGGCCTGGTCTCCCGACGGAACCCGGATCGCTTTTCTCTCCGAGCGCGACGAGACGACCCAGATTCACGTCTTGTGGCCGGATACGGGGGAAATCGCCCAGCTGACCAGGTTCGAGCGGCCCCCCGGGGCCCCGGTCTGGTCGCCCGACGGCCGAAGTCTGGCCTTCACCGCCTTCGTCCCCGACACCGAGCCGATCCTGTCCGTCAAGTTGCCCAAGCGGCCGGAGGGGGCCAAGTGGGCCGCTCCGGCCGTCCTCGTCGACCGGCTGGGGTGGCGGTCCGACGGGCGCGGTCCCGTTCCGAAAGGCTATACCCACGTTTATGTCGTCGATGCCCGGTTGGGCGGGACGCCCCGCCTGCTGACCTCGGGCGATTTCAATCACGGCCAGCCCGCCTGGTCGGCCGACGGGAGGACGATCTTCGTCAGCGGGATCCGCAAACCCGAGGCCGAATACACTTGGGGAGACTCGGAGATTTATGCCGTCGACCTCAAGACGATGGAGGTCCGGACGCTCACCGATCGCCGGGGGCCGGACGGAAACCCGACCCCCTCGCCCGACGGGAAATGGATCGCCTACACGGGGTATGACGACAAGAACTTCACGAGCCACCTGTCCTCCCTTTATCTCATGGAGGCCGACGGCGGCGGCCAGAGGCTCTGGGCCGGGAACCTGCCGAGTTCGCCGTCGAACCTCATCTGGGCCGAGGACAGTTCGGGCGTGTATTATCAGATGGAGGAGAGGGGCGAGAACAACCTCTATTTCGTCCCTCTCTCCGGCCCGCCGCGAAAGGTCACCCGGGGAACGCATGTCCTCTCCGGCGTCTCGATTTCGAAGTCGGGGACGGCCGCGGCGACCCTGGCCACGCCGGCCCGGCCGGCCGTCCTGGTGACGTTCCCCCTGGCGAAGCCCGAGACCATAAAGACGCTGGTCGACGTCAACGCCGACGTCCTCGAGGGGGTAAAACTCGGCGGCGTCGAGGAACTCCTTTTCAAGGCCCCCGACGGCCTTCCCCTTCAAGGCTGGCTCATCAAGCCGGCCGAGTTCGCCCCGGCCAGGACTTATCCGATGCTCCTCTACATCCACGGGGGGCCTTGGTCGATGTATTCCGTGGCCTTCAACTGGGATTGGCAGAACTTCGCGGCCAACGGCTACGCCGTCCTCTTCATGAATCCCCGCGGGAGCACGGGCTACGGCCAGGACTTCGTCAACGGCATCCAGCACTCCTACCCGGGGAAGGATTTCAACGATCTCATGGCCGGGGTTGACGCGGCCCTGGCCAAAAGATTCATCGACCAGGACAATCTCTTCGTCTGCGGCGGAAGCGGCGGAGGGGTCCTGACGGCCTGGATCGTCGGCCACACCGACCGCTTCCGGGCCGCGGTCTCGATGCGGCCGGTCATCAACTGGCATTCCTTCGTCGGGACGACGGACGGGCCGAACTGGTACCGGCAATTCCAAAAATACCCGTGGGAGGACCCCCTGGAATACGCCCTCCGTTCGCCCCTCCACTATGTCGCCAACGTCAAGACGCCGACGATGGTCATGACCGGAGAGGCGGACTTGCGGACGCCGATCTCCCAGAGCGAGGAGTACTACCGGGCTCTGAAGATTTTGAAGAAGGAGACCCTGCTCGTCCGGATGCCCGAGGAATTCCACGGCTGGCGGCGGCCGTCCCACCGCCTCCTCCAGCAGGCTTATCTCATGGCCTGGTTCGAAAAATTCCGGGTGAAGAAATGAATTCGGGACCCGCCGTCCCATCCCGCGCGTCCTCCCGGAGAGACGTTCTTCGGCCTCCGAAAACGCGCGAGGCCCGCCGAGGCGGCCTCACCCGTATTCAAAGCTTAGGAGAGTTGGAATCGAGATGAAAAAGACCACGACAAGAATAATCATCATGTCGATCCTCATCGGAATGGGATGGGGGCAGGCCCGGCGAACCGAAAAGCCCGTCCTCCACGGCCGGCACTGGGTGGCCATCACCGGCAAGCCGATGGCCGCCACGGCCGGGGCGATGATGTTCCTCAAGGGAGGCAACGCCGTCGACGCGGCTTGCGCCATGCTGGGCGCGGTCTGCACGATGTGGGACGTCTTGAGCTGGGGAGGGGAGACCCAGGCCTTGATTTACGACCCCCGGTCGAAAAAAGTCATCGCCGTCAACGGGCTCGGCGTCGCGCCGACCGGGGCCACCCCCGAGTTCTTCAAAGCCAAGGGGCTGCGCTATCCCCCCGAGACGGGTCCGCTTTCGGCCGTGACGCCGGGAACGCCGGGAGGGCTTCTGACGATGTTGGCCGAGTTCGGGACGCTGAGCCTCAAGGACGTCCTCGGCCCGGCCATGGAGATGGCCGAAGGCTACCCGATGGAAAAGGAGGCCTCCGACCGGATCGAAAAGGACAAGGCCAAGCTCAAGTCCTGGCCTTACGCCAAGGCGGTCATGCTTCCCCATCTCGGCGAGGCCCGCGAAGCGCCTCATCCGGGGGAAATCTTCCGCCAGCCCGACCTTCTGGCCACCCTCCGCAAGCTCGTCGAGGCCGAAGCCGGAGCCTTATCCCAAGGCCGCGGCCGCAAGGAGGCCATCTATGCCGCCTATGACCGCTTCTACAGAGGAGACATCGCCGACGAATTTGTCCGCGGGACGCAGGAGCAGGGCGGTCTCATCACCAAGGACGACCTGGCCGGGTGGAAAGTCCATCTCGAAGAGCCGGTCATGACGACCTACAAAGGAATCGAAGTCTACAAGCTGAACTCCTGGGTCCAGGGTCCGGTCATGCTCCAGGCCCTCAACATGCTGGAAACCCTCGACCTCAAGGCCTTGGGCTACAACACCTTGCCCTATATCCACACCCTTTGCCAGGTCATGAATCTCGCCTTCGCCGACAGGGATTTCTATTACGGCGATCCCTATTTCCCCCCCGACGAGCCGATGAAGGGGCTCCTCTCGAAGGAATACGCCAGGGAAAGGGTCAAGCTCATCGACCCGTCCAAGAACGCCGTGGGCGTCAAGCCCGGAGATCCGTATCCTTTCCAGGGCGGGAAGAATCCTTATCTCAAGTATCTCGAAGCCTGGCCGCCCGTCCCCGCCAAGAAGGACCCGGAAGGCGAGAGCCATTGGACGGGGACGACCTCGATCCAGGCGGCGGACGTGGAGGGCTGGGTCGTGTCCGTGACGCCGAGCGGGGCCTGGGTGCCGGCGGTTATCGCCGGCCGGACGGGCATCGGGATCAGCCAGCGCGCCCAGAGTTTCGTCACCGACGAGGCCGAGAATCCGTTCAACGTCATCGCCCCGGGAAAAAGGCCGAGGGCGACGCTGACCCCCGGCCTGGCGCTCAAGGACGGCCGGCCGTTTCTCTCTTTCGCCGTCCAGGGCGGGGATACCCAGGACCAGAACCTCCTTCAATTCTTCCTCAACGTCGTCGAGTTCGGGATGAACGTCCAGCAGGCGTGCGAAGCGGCCAACATCACGAGCTACCAGATGTTCGACTCCTTCAACCACACCGCCTCGCCCGGGAAAATCGACCTTCACGAGAGCGTCCCGCCCGAGGTCCGGAAAAGCCTCGAGGCCATGGGGTACGCGGTCACGGCCAAGAGGCACACCTCGGGTCCGATCAACGCCATATTCTTCGACCGGGCCCACGGGTCCTTCTGGGGCGGGTCGTCCAACCACGGCGAAGACTACGGCGTCATCTGGTGAGGAGCCGGGAAAAAGGAGGGCGATGAACGACGGCGACGGCCGTCGCCTATCCGGACAGGTGTCATCTCCCGAGGACGGAAGGAAGCCGCCGAGCCGGTCTCGGCCAGGGAAAGGAATTGGCACGAATATTGTATAATCTCAAGCGATGAAAGAATTTCGGGCAAGATCACAATTGACAAATTCTATAGGATTTAAGTATATTAAGATCTTAAGGAGGCGTCCCATGTTCTCCTCGATATCCCTATCCCGCGCTTGGCGCGCTGGCTTCATCCTCGCCGGGGCCGGGCTCGTCTTCGGGCTTCTCGTTCCGCCGGCCTTCGGCCAATACTTCGGCCGGAACAAGGTCCAATACGACAAGTTCGACTACAAGATCCTCAAAACCGAGCATTTCGACATTTACTTCTATCCCGAGGAGGAGGAGGCCATCAAGGTCGCCGGCCGGATGGCCGAACGCTGGCACGCCCGGCTGTCCCGGATTTTCGGCCACAACCTTCGGGGCCGCCAGCCGCTGATCATTTACGCCAGCCATCCCCAGTTCGAGCAGACGACGGCCCTGTCCGAGCTCATCAGCGAGGGCACCGGGGGGGTGACGGAGTCGTTCAAGCGCCGGATCATCCTTCCCTTCGGGGCCTCTCTCGACGACACGGACCACGTCATCGGGCACGAACTCGTCCATGCCTTCCAGTACGACATTTCGGCGGGGGCGAGTCCGGTTCCCGGGCAGGGGTCCTCGGGAGGGGGGATCGAACGCGCCCCCCTGTGGATGATCGAGGGCGCGGCCGAGTATTTCACGGTCGGTCCGGTCGACGCCCATACGGCCATGTGGATGAGGGATCTCCTCAACCAGAAGAAGATGCCGACGATCAAGGATCTCCGGGATTACTACAAATGGTTCCCCTACCGCTTCGGCCAGGCCGTCTACGCCTACATCGGCGGCCGGTGGGGGGACCTGGTGGCGGCCAAGCTGATGAAGGATGCCGTCCGCGGCCTCGACTACGAACGGGCCATCCAGAAGAACCTCGGGATCACCTCCAAGCAGCTGTCCGAGGACTGGCACGAAGCCCTGAAGCGCGATTACGCGCCTTTCGGGACTTCGACCGTCCAGCCCGAGGCCTCGGGCCGTCTACTCCTCAAGGGCACCGAGACCAATCCCTACAACGTCGCCCCGGCCGTCAGCCCCGACGGCAAGCAGTTCATCTTTATCTCTTCCCGCGACCTGTTCTCCCTGGAAATGTTCATGGGCGACGTCCAGACCGGGAAAGTCACCCGGCGGATCACGAAGCAGGCCATCGACCCCCATTTCCAGAGCATCCAGTTCATCTACTCGGTCGGCGCCTGGGACGCCGAAGGCAACCGTTTCGTCTTCGGGGCCGTCCAAGCCGGAAGGCCCGTCCTTGCCTTCCTCGACGGACAGGGCCGGCGGACCACGGGCGACATCCGCTTCCCCGAACTCGGCGAGATCCTCAATCCGACCTGGTCGCCGGACGGGACGAAGATCGCGTTCTCGGGGCTCAGCGGCGGGGTTTCGGACATCTACATCTATGATCTCGAGACCAAGGTCTTGAAGAACATGACCAACGACCTATTCGGGGACCTCCAGCCGGCCTGGTCGCCCGACGGCCGCTGGATCGCCTTCGTCACCGAACGATTTTCGACCCAGCTCGGCCTCCTGAGCATCGGGAACCAGCGCCTCGGCCTTCTCGATCCGGCGACGGGCGAGATCCGGGAACTCGGGGGCTTCAGGAACGGCAAGAACATCACTCCCCAGTGGACGGCCGATGCCCGGAGCATCTTTTTCGTCTCCGACGCCGCCGGCATCTCGAACGTCTATCGTTACGAGACGGCCACGGGCAGGATGTATCAGATCACGAACATTTACACCGGGGTCAGCGGGATCACGAGCTTGAGCCCGACGCTTTCGATCGCCGCCAAGACCAATGAGCTTCTCTTTTCCGCCTATGACCGAGGGAACTACAGCATTTACAGTCTTGATTCCGGGACGGCCACGGCCGGGACCCTCGTCGATCCGGCGGCCGTGACGCACGCCGGCGCCCTCCTGCCGCCGACGGACAGGCCGGGTTCGGACCTCATGGGCCTCATCAGGCACACGGCCTACGGCCTGCCCGACGCCTCGACGTTCTCGATCGAGCCGTACAAAGCCAAGTTGACCCTGGATTACGCCGCGCCGCCCCAGGTCGGGGTCGGCGTCGACCGCTATGGGACGTATGCCGGCGGCGGGATCGCTTTCTACTTCAGCGACATGCTGGGCATGCACAGCTTCATGACCATGGTCCAGATTTACAACCGCCTCGTCGATTCGGCGGCCATGGTCGGGTACTGGAATTCCAAGAATCGGCTGAATTTCGGCTTCTCGGCCCAGCGGATTCCTTACCTCTACGGCGGCTATTCGATCTCTTTCGACAACATCGCCGGGGAGCCGGCCTATGTCGAGCAGGAGATCATCTACCGCCAGATCTTTTACCAGGTCGGGGGGTTCGCCGCCTATCCCTTCAGCGCCGCCCAGAGATTCGAGCTTTCGGGGGGGTACAGCTTCATCGATTTCGACAACGTCGTCTACCGCCGGGCCTACTCCCTCTACGACGACATGCCCCTCCTCGACGACGAAATCGACCTGCCTTCCCCCGACGGGATCCACATGCCCTTCGCCTCGGCCGCGCTCGTCTACGACACCTCGCTTTTCGGGGCCACGGCACCGATCATCGGCCAGAGCTATCGCTTCGAGGTTTCCCCGACGTTCGGGACCCTGAACTTCACGACCTTGCTGGCTGATTACCGGAAATACATCGTCCCCGTCCGGCCGTTCACGGTCGCCTTCCGGGCCCTCCATTACGGCCGGTACGGCAAGGGGGCCGACGACAACCGGATCTATCCGATGTTCATCGGCTATGAGACGATGATCCGGGGCTATAGCTGGGAATCCTTCAGCGCCGCGGAAACCGAGCCGGGCTACCCGGGCTACTTCGAATTCGACCGGCTCTTCGGGAGCAAGATGGCCATCTTCAACCTCGAGCTCCGGTTCCCGCTATTCGGGGCCCTGGGGGTCGGGAAAGGCTACTACGGCGTTTTCCCCGTCGATTTCATCGCCTTTTACGACATGGGCGTCGCCTGGGGCAAGGACGGCTTCGGCATCGACCATAAGCCGTCCCTCCTGTTCGGCGGAGACCGGAGCTTCCTCCGGAGCTACGGCCTCGGCCTCAGGCTCAACCTTTTCGGGGCTCTCGTCGCCGGCATCAACTACGTCCGGCCGCTCGACCGTCCGGGCAAAGGCTGGCACTGGTCGTTCAGCTTCTGGCCCGGCTTTTAAAGCGGGATTGTTTTATGACCTAAAATTTTTTTTTGCTAGAATGGGGGCTCCGCGCGCCGGGGAAACCGGGCGCGGCAAGGAGCCCTAGATGAAAATGACGATCGCGGCGGCGGCCGTCTCGGCCGCGGCCCTTCTGGCTCTCGGCCAATCGGCCGCGCCGAGGAAGGTCCCCGAGCCCGGGATACGGTTCGAGCCCAAAAGCTATCTCTGCTACCGGGCTCCAGCCCCCCCCGTCGTCGACGGCAACCTCGACGAAGAGGCCTGGTCCAAGGCCTCCTGGTCCGACCCCTTCATCGACATCGAGGGCGGGAAGCGCCCGAAGCCCCGCTTCCGGACGATGGTCAAAATGCTTTGGGACGACCTTTATTTTTATGTCGGCGCCTATCTCGAGGAGCCGGACGTCTGGGCGACCCTGACCGAGCGCGATGCGATCATCTACCAGGACAACGATTTCGAGGTCTTCATCGACCCCGACGGAGACACGCATCATTACTACGAACTCGAAATGAACGCCCTGAACACCGTCTGGGACCTCTTTCTCGTGACGCCCTACCGCGACGGCCAACCGGCCAATATCCATGCCTGGGACATCCGGGGGTTGAAGACGGGCGTTTTCATCGACGGGACGCTCAACAATCCGGCCGACAAGGACAAGGGCTGGTTCGTCGAAATCGCCATGCCTTGGGATGTCCTCAAGGAGGCCGCCTCGCCCAAGTCGCCGCCCAAACCGGGCGACCAATGGCGGGTCAATTTCAGCCGGGTCGAATACCGGGTCGGCGTCAAGGAGGGGCGCTACTTCAAAGCCGTCGACCCGGCGACGGGCAAGCCTTTTCCCGAGGACAATTGGGTCTGGACGCCGACGGGGCTCGTCAACATCCACTATCCCGAAATGTGGGGCTATGTCCAGTTCTCCGGCCGGACGGCCGGCCGAGGGAAAGACGTCTTCGTCGCCAGGCCGGAGGAAAAAGCCAAGTGGGCCCTCCGCCGGATCTATTACCGGGAATGGGCCCATCGGGCCGAGAAAGGAACGTTCACAAGCGACCTCAAGGCCCTCGGCCTGGCCGACCGGGACCTCCAAGCCGGAGGCTACCTCTTCCCGCCCCTCATCCAGACGACCGGCAGCTTGTTCGAGGCCGTCTATCGGCGGGCCGATGGAGGGGCCGTCCGGATCTCCCAGGACGGCCGGACCTGGACGGAAAGTCCCCCCTCTCCGAAAGACCCGCCGTCCAAGCCTCCGGCCGAAGCGAGATAAGGGCGGGACCATGGGCGGAGGCCACGATTTCGACGCCCTCCTGGACCGGCGGGGGACGAACGCCTGGAAATACGAATTCTGCCGGACCGTCCTCCAAGATCCGGAGGTCATCCCGATGTGGGTCGCCGACATGGACTTCGCCGCCCCCCCGGCCGTCGTCGCCGCCGTCTCGGAGCGGGCCGCCCACGGCGCCTTCGGCTATCATTATGTCCCTCCGTCTTTCTGGGAGGCTGTCGTCGAATGGCTGAGGACGCGGTGGCGCTGGGAGATCCGGCGGGAATGGCTCATCCGGTCGCCGGGGACGGTCACCGCCTTGAATCTCTGCGTTCGGGCTTTCACCGAGCCCGGCGACGGGGTCATCGTCCAGACGCCGGTCTACTATCCTTTCTTCGCCGCGGCCGAGTCCAACGGCCGGTCGATCGTCCGCAATCCGCTCCGATACGCGGACGGCCGATGGACGATGGACTTCGAGGACTTCGAGCGCCGAGCCGGCGGGAGGAACCGGCTCCTCATCCTTTGCAGCCCCCACAATCCCGTCGGCCGGGTTTGGGCCCGGGACGAACTCGAGCGTCTGGCCGACATCGTCCTGGCCAGGGACCTCGTCGTCGTGTCCGATGAAATCCACGGCGACCTGGTCCTGCCGGGCCGGGCCCACGTTCCCTTCGCCTCGCTTTCGGAAGCCGCGGCCGCCCGGACGGTGACCCTCATCGCCCCGAGCAAGACCTTCAACCTGGCCGGTCTGTCGGCTTCGGCCGCGGCGGCCTCCAACCCGGGGCTCCTCGAACGCCTGAAGAGGGAGCATCGGGCGGCCGGCTTGTCCCTTCCCAACATCTTCGGAACGACGGCCATGGAGACCGCCTACCGGAGGGGCGCGGACTGGCTCGACGCCCTGTTGACTTATCTTGCGGAGAACCAGGATTGGGCGGCCGGTTTTCTGGCCGAGCGGGTCCCCGAAATCCGCTTGTTAAGGTCCGAGGGGACCTATCTCGCCCTGCTCGACTGCCGGGCCCTGAACCTCGACCAGAAGGCGTTGAACGAATTCTTCATCCGTGAGGCGAAGGTCTATTTCAGCGACGGCTCGCTCTTCGGCGACGAACTCCAAGGCTTCGAGCGATTGAACTTCGCCTGCCCCCGGTCCGTTCTGGCCGAGGCCTTGTCCAGGGTCGAACGGGCCGTGGCCGGGCTGAGGGCGAGGGGCTTTTGACAGGGGCGGGGTCTTGTGCTAATGACTAGGGCCGCGAAAAAACCGATGAATAAGGCGGCGGCGGCGTTCGCGCTCCTGGCTCTGATGTCGGCCGGCGCGGGCTGCGGCCGGAAGCCCCTCCCCGGCGGCTCGGCCAAGGACGCGGACATGTCCCCCGAGCGGCTGAAGCGGGCTTCGGCCGTCATCAGGGAAGCGATCGGCCGAAAGGAGCTTCCCGGGGCCGTCCTTCTCGTTTCCCGGCGGGGAAGAATTGTCCTCCACGAAGCCTATGGCGACAAGTCCCTCGTCTCCGAGCGGGCGCCGATGGCCGCGGAGGCGATCTTCGACCTGGCCTCGTTGACCAAGCCGGTCGCCACGGCGACCTCGGTCATGATCCTGGCCGAGAGGGGGGAGCTGAGCCTCTGGGACAGGGTCAAGATGTACGTTCCCGGATTCGAGCCCTACCGCGACTGGCTGGGGGAGCCGGCCGACGAAGCCCGGTTGTGGCATCTTCTGACGCACACCTCCGGACTTCCGGCGTACACGAACGCCGAGGAGGCGGGCCGGTCCCTCGGGAATCCATGCTCGACCGAGGCCCTGGTCGGTCATATCGCCGCCCTGCCCAAAACGGCCGCGCCCGGCGCAAAATTCGTCTACAGTTGTCTGGGCTACATCACCTTGGCCCATATCGTCGGCCGGGTGACCGGCCGGTCGATCGCCGAGTTCGCGGCCGACAACATCTTCAAGCCGTTGAAGATGAAAGCGACGTCCTACCTCCCCGACCCCAAGTTGGCCGGACGGCTCGTCCCGACCCAGGTGATTGACGGGGCGCCGCTCCTCGGGGTCGTCCATGACCCCCTGGCCCGGCTTCAGGGCGGCGTCTCCGGAAACGCCGGCCTGTTCTCCTCGGCCGAAGACCTGGCCGTCTTCGCCGAGATGCTGCTCAACGGCGGAGAATACCGGGGTGTCCGGATCCTCGGGCCGCTGGCCGTCGAGCGGATGATTTCAATTTATCCGCGGACCGCGGAGAGCGGCCGGGGTCTGGGCTGGGACCTCGATTCGGCCTACTCGTCCAACGGCGGGGACATTTTCGGACAGCAAGGATTCGGCCACACCGGCTACACGGGGACCTCGCTCTGGATCGATCCCGAGACCAAGACGACGGTCGTCCTGCTCACCAACAGCGTCCACCCCGACGACAAAGGCACGGTCGTGCCCCTCCGGGCCCGGGTGGCCAATGCCGTGGCCGCGGCCATTCTCAAGAAGTGATCGAGGAGAGGAGGACCAGACCGATGAGCATCTCGGCCAAGCTTTGGACGGCGATCTTCATCCTGGGGGCGGGCTTCGCCGCCCCGGCGGCCGCTCGGTCCGGCGAAAACGGCCGCGGCTTCACCTACGGAGCCGAGTTCGACGTGAACACCCGCTACGTCTGGCGGGGCCTGGCGTGGAGCCAAGGGGCGGCCTGGC
>VGJF01000053.1 GCA_016867585.1 Candidatus Aminicenantota bacterium
ATCGAGGCCGCGGGTGGGTCGGAATACCTGACCGTCAGCGCCAACGGCCTGAAAAAGGACTTCGGGAAACTCGTCGAAATCTACGCCGACCTCGTCATGAACCCGGCCTTCCCCCAGGACAAGCTCGACCTGGCCCGGAATCAATCCCTGGAAGGCATGCGGCGGCGGTGGGACCAGCCGTTTCAGGTGGCCAACATGCTCGCCCAGGAGCGGATCTTCGGAGCGGATACGCCCTGGGGGCGCCGGACGACGCCGGCGACCCTCAAGACGGTCACCCGGGAAGACCTCGCGGCCTTCCACGCCCGCTTCTTCGCCCCGAACAACATGACGATCGGCGTCGTCGGAGACGTCCCCCTGGCCGAGGTCAAGGCCGCCCTGGAGAAAGCCTTCAAGGGCTGGCCGAAAAAGACCGTGACGCTCCCCGCTCTTCCGCCGCTCGCCGAGAAAGCCGACGGAACGATCTATTACGCCTACAAGGACACGCCCCAAGCCAACATGTTCCTCGGCCATCTCGGCGTCCGCCGCAACGGACCCGACCAGTACAAGCTCGACGTCATGAACAATATCTTCGGCGGCGGCGGATTCACGGCCCGGCTGATGAAGGAGGTCCGTTCGAACCGGGGCCTGACCTACGGGATCTACGGCCAGGTCTCCGCCGGCCTCGACCGGGGGGGGTTCATGGTCGGCTCCCAGCTCAAGGCGGCCCAGTTCGTTGAGGCTTTGGACCTCATCAAAGGGATCATCGCCGACCTCCAGACGAACCTCGTCGGCGACGAGGAGATCGAGACGGCCAAGAACTCGATCATCAACAGCTTCGTCTTCAACTTCGAGCAGAAAAACTCCCTTCTCAACCAGCTCATGATCCTCAAGCTCCAAGGGTTTCCCGATAATTATTACGAGACCTACATCGACAACATCCGGAAAATCACCAAGGAGGACGTCCGGGAGGCGGCCTAGAAGCATATCGACCCGGCGAAGATGATCATCATCATCGTCGGGGACGAGAAGAAATTCGACAAGCCTCTAGCGAGCGTCGGGAAGGTCAAGACGATCGACCTCGCCGCTCTCCAAGCGGCCGACCAGGGAGGGCAGAAATAACGCCATGGAAGGAGCCTTGACCGCGACCGTCCGCTGGACGGAGAAGCTCCATCTCGAAGGAAAAGCCCCGTTCGACCACACGATTCCCCTGGACTTCGACCCGCCCCTGGGAGACGGGAACGGCCTCCGGCCGATGGAGCTCGTCCTCATCAGCCTGGCCGGATGCAGCGGTCAAACCGTCGTCTCGCTTCTCCAGAAGATGCGCCAGGACGTCCGGGCCTTCACGGTCGAGGCCGTCGGAACCAAGGTCGACGACCATCCCAAGGTGTTCTCGGCCATTCATCTCGTCTTCAAGGTCGCCGGCGTCGGGTTGGACCCGGCCGCCGTCGACAAGGCCGTCCGCTACTCGGAGGAGAAATACTGCCCGGTCTGGGCGATGATGAAGCAAGCTGTCAAGGTGTCTTCGGAGGTCGTCCTCGAGTCCGCCTGACAGCCGATCCTAACCGTACGAAAGTTTCCGTTCCGCATCGCTGCCGCAGGGCGCGGCCGCTTCCCCCTCGCTGCGTCACCCTGACGAGGGTCCCACTCCGCTCCGGGGGACACGGCCGCGCCCTGGGCTCAAGGCCTAACGCTGAAAGTTGATGATGGTCAGCAAACGGCCGCGATTGACATTCCGGCGGCGACCGTCTATCGTTAGCGTGAGGCAACCATGAAAAAAAGAATCGGTTTCGCATGTCTGCTCGTGATCTCCCTCGCTTCGGCGGCGGCGGCCCAGAACTGGTTCCTGGGCACCTTCGACCAGGCCGTGGCCAAGGCCCAGACCGAGAACAAGCTCGTTCTCGTCGACTTCTACTCCGGAGGCTGAGGGAGCTGCCGACTGCTGGGTCAGCAGTTCTACGCCAACGCCAAGTTCCAGCCTTTCCTCGACAAGAATTTCGTCCTCTTCCGGGCCGACCGCGACGAGAAGGTCGGCGATGAGACCTTCAAGAAATTCGCCATCCGGGCGACGCCGACGACGATGGTCGTCGGGGCGGACGGGGCCGAGGTCGACTGGTTCATCGGCTATGGGCCCCCCCCCGAAAGCTTCCGGGCCAAGCTCGAAAAGATCCTCAAAGGCGAAAACACCTTCAAGGCCGTCAGCGCGTCCTATGCCGAGAATCCCAAAGACGCGGCCGTTGTCTTCCTGATGGCCCGGAAGTGGGGCGACCGCTTCGACGACGCCAAATCGACCGAATTCTACAAGCAGGTCATCGCCCTTGACCCCGAGGGCAAGACCGGCTCCTACACGAACGAGCGCACCGGGATCGCCGTTCCCTACACCGAGTTCGCCGAATACACCCTGGCCGCCCAAGAGGCGCGGCCGGCGAAACCTGGGGAGAAACCCGATTTTTCGGCGCTTCGGGCCTTTATCGCCAAGTATCCCAACGGGAAGATGACCAAAGACGGCTGGAGGACGATGGGCTATTATTATGCGAGCCAGGCGTCCAGGGAAGAGGCCGTCCCGTTCTTCGAGGAATACGCCGGGAAATACCCGGCCGACCCGGCCGTCCTGGGGATGTGGCTCGACCGGATCATGAGGGACAAGGGGCCGATGGAAAAAGGCGCCGAGCTGGCGGAAAAAATTCTCGAACTGACCGAGGCCAATCCGTCGCCGGCCGTCAACCTGAAACTGGCCCAATTCTATAGCCTCAAGGGAGACAAGGCCAAAGCCGAGCGGCTCTATGGGCCCGAATTCATGACCGGCCGGGTTGAGGACTTGGCCTACGAGCTCACGAGCTACGCGAATTACTGGGCGAGCCGGAACGAGAATCTGGACAGCGCCGTGGCCATGGCCGAACAGGCGCTCAGGCTCATGCCCGATGACGCCTATTTTATCCAACAAGCCGCCCAGACGTATGTCCGGGCGGGCCGGGAGGCCGAGGCCTTGGCCATCTTCGGCCCGGCCTATGCCCAAAAGAACGGCGGCGACGACGGCGCCCTCTATCGATACGCCTCCTTCTGGGTCCGGCAGGGAAAGAACCTCGACAGCGCCTTGTCCGCGGCCAAGAAGTCCGTCGAGCTCAAGGGCAGCAGCTATTCCTACTGGATGGGGCTCGGTTCAGCTTACGAAAAGCTGAAGAATTATCCCGAGGCCATCAAGGCGGCGGAGAAGGCCATCGAGCTCGCCCCCGAGGCCGTCAAGGAAAATTACCAGAAGGCCTTGGAGCGGCTGAAGAGCCAGAAATAGTCTCCGCCCCGCGGGCCGGATTGACTTCGGACGGCCAGGCGGGTAGTATCTCCCTCCGGAAGGAGGCCGCCATGAAAAAGACCTCTGTTCTGCTCGCCTTGTCCCTTGTCGCGGCCGGGGCATCAGCCCAAGATATCCGCTTCAAAGGGACTCTCGATGAAGCCTTCGCCAAGGCCAAGGCCGACAACAAGCTCGTCTTGCTCGATTTCAACTCCTACACCTGAGGGAGCTGCAAACTGCTCGGTGAGCAGTTCTTCGACAACCCCAAGTTCAAGGATTTCCTGACCAAGAATTTCGTCGTCTTCCAGGCCACCAGCCAGGAGCCCGACGGGCGGCCCGTCTTCGACAAATACGGCATCCAAGCGCACCCGACGGTCATGCTCTTCACTCCTGACGGCTCGGAGGTCGACTGGCACGTCGGCTACGGCCCGCCGCCCGAGAAATACCAGGAACAAATCGAAAAGTCCCTGAAGGGCGTCGACACATTCAAGAGCCTGTCCGACCTCTACGCCAAGGACCCCAAGAACCTCGAGGTCATCTTTAAACTGGCCGGGAAGCAGGACGACCGCTACCGGACCGAGAAGGCCGTCGAGCTCTACAAGCAGATCGTCGCTTTGGACCCCGAGGGCAAGGGCGGGACGACCGAATATGGCGGAGGCCGGGGAGGTTCGGCGGAAAAGGTGTCGTACACGCGATACGCCGAGTTCAATATCGGGGTCTCGGCCCTCAGCGCTCGGCCCCCCGATCCCGGCCCGATGCGGGCTTTCCTCAAGAAGTACCCCGACGGCCAGATGACCAAGGACGCCTACGGCCGGATGAGCGGCTACTTCGGCCGGACGGCGCCCAAGGGCGAGGCCGCGAAATTTTTCGAGGAATATACGGCGAAATACCCGCAAGACGTCGCCCCCTTGACCGCCTGGGTCCAGCGCATCCTCTTCGATAAGGAACCCATCGACAAGGGCATCGAGCTGGCCTTGAAGGCCATGGAACTGCAAAAAGCGGTGCCCAGGCCGTCCGGCCCTCCGCCCGAGAAAGCCGTGCCGATGATGCCCGGAGCGAATCTGGCACTCAACCTCGGACGGCTCTACGGCCTCAAAGGCGATAAGGCCAAGGCCGTCGATACGATCGACGCCGCGGCCAAGGAAATCGGCGACAATGCTCGGATGCTGCCCACGGTCGCCCAGACGTATCTCGAAGTGGGGGCCGAGGACAAGGCCCTCGCTCTCTACGGGCCGGACTACGCCAAGAAGAACGAAGCGAGCGCGACGGCCCTGGGCGGTTATGCGTCTTTCTGGGCCCGGCAGGGAAAGAATCTCGACAGCGCCCTGGCCGCCGCTCAAAAGGCCGTCGCCGCGGCTCCGGACACCTCGGCCAACTGGATCACCCTCGGCAACGTCTACGTGAAGCTGAAAAACGCACCGGAGGCGGTCAAGGCCGCGGAGAAGGCCCTCGAGGTCGCGCCGGCGTCGATGAAGGCGGTCATCCAGAAGCAGGCCGAGCAGCTGAAGTCCCAGGCCGCCTCCATCAAGTAGGACAAATACGGGTCTTTTATCGGCGGAGATAGGCGATCGCCTGAAGGGCGGCGACGCAGCCCTCCCCGGCGGCGGAGACGACTTGGAGCCCTCCGCAGGTCATGTCTCCCGCGGCGAAGACTCCTTCGAGGTTCGTCCGCTGGCGGCGGTCGACGGAAAGACACTGCTTGTGGTCGAGATCGAGGCCGGCCTTGGACAGAAGAGGGCCCGTCGGCACCTCCCGGAAAATGAAGACGCCCCGGACGGGAAGAGAATGCTCGCCCGTCATCGTCTTGAAAACGACCTGCTCGACGCTCCGCTCGCCGCCGATCTCCTTGATCTCGGCCTGGGCATACGCGGGAATCCCCAGCTTTTCGACCCGGGTCATGGCCGCTTCGAGGGCCGCCGCGTCCTTCATCCTCCCCGTGATCCAGTGGACATTGACGCCCATCTGGTGAAGGGCGAGGACGTCCTCGACGGCCTCCCCGGAGTGTCCGAAGGCGGCCGCCTCCCGCCCCTTGTAGAGCGGCCCGTCGCAGACGGCGCAGTAGCTGACGCCGTAGCCCAGCAGGCGCTCCTCGCCGGGGATGAGGCGCTCCCTGGCGAAGGGCTTGCCCAAGGCCAGGATGACGGCCTCGGCCTCGAGGAAGGCGCCGCTTGTGCTGACGAACTTCGGCGACCCTTGAAGGGAGAAAGAGACCGCGTCCCCGCGGACGAACCGGGCCCCGAAACGCCCGGCTTGTTCCCGGAACTTGGCCAGAAGGACGGAACTGTCGATCGACAGGAAGCCCGGGTAGTTTTCGAGCTCGTAGCCGATAGACAGGCGTGAAGGCGCCCGCTCGGACTCGAGAACGACGGTCGACCGGCCCGCCCGGGCGGCGTAGAGGGCCGCGGTCAGACCGGCCGGCCCCGACCCGACGATCAAGATTTCGGTCCGGATATTTTCCATCAAGCCTTCTCCTCGGCCTCCATCCTACCACATTTCTTTGAGATCCCCTTCGGGAGCCGCGATCTCTACGTCCCGACGCTGTCCGTCATCGCCTCGAACGCCGCCTCGCAACAGGCCGAGGACGTTGAATTCAGGGCCTGGTTCGAAGGGACGGACGGGTTTCGCTGTCGGGCCTATGCCAGGATCTTCCGGCTCGCTCCCGGAGAAACGGCCGAGGCGGTTCTTAAGTGCGTCGAACCCACGGCCTTCGGAACGGTCGTCCAGGGCGTCCCCCTCTGGAAACTCGCCCAGCCGGTCCGCTACGGCCTTTTTCTCCGATTTAACCGGCTGACCGTTCAAGTCGCCGAAGGTGTCCTGGAGCCGAAGATCGTCGGCCGTTGAGGCCGCGGGCGGGCGGCCGGGGCCCGTCCGGCGGTTGTCGGGCGGATTCTCTTTAAGGTAAACTGCGGGCCATGACCCCCGCCGAAAAAGCCGAGGGCCGCTCCCGCTATTGGCGAATCCGGATATTCCTCGTCACCTGGCTGGCCTACGCCGGTTTCTACCTGACCCGCAAATCGTTCTCGGTGGCCAAGATCGGGATGGCCGAGGACCCGGCGATTCTCCTGACCAAGGCCCAGATGACGTCGATCGACGCGGCTTATCTCGCCTCTTACGCCGCCGGCCAGTTCCTTTGGGGTATCCTGGGGGACCGCAAAGGCGCCCGAAAGCTCGTTCTCATGGGCCTTCTGGGATCCATCCTGGCGGCCGTGGCCATGGGGCTCTCGTCCCTGGTCATCCTCTTCGGCGTTTTTTTCAGCCTCCAGGGCTTGTTCCAGTCCACCGGCTGGGCCCCCCTGGCCAAGAACATCAGCGCCTGGTTCTCGAGACAAGAACGCGGCGTCGTCATGGGCTGGTGGTCGACGAACTACATCGTCGGGGGAATCATCGCCTCTCCCCTGGCGGGCTATTGCGCCGATGTCTTCACGAGCTGGCGTTTCGGATTCTTCGGGCCGGCGGCCGCCCTGTTCGCCGTCTGGGCCCTCTTTGTCCTTTTCCAAAAAGACCGGCCCTCGGACGTCGGCCTGCCGGACATCGAGCCGCTTCGACCCCCCCCGGATCCGCCGGAGGCCGGACGGCATCCAAGGGGATCCTCATGGACGGAGATCGCGGCCGTGTTCAGGAACCGCGTCGTCCTCCGGCTGGCCGGCGTGTATTTCCTGCTGAAGCCCACCCGCTATGCCATCCTCTTCTGGGGGCCGCTTTACATCCACGAGACCCTGGGCACGGGGATGGCGGAGTCCGGAGCGCTGAGCGTCGCCTTCGAGGTCGGCGGTCCGCTGGGCGTTCTGGCGGGGGGGTATGTCTCCGACCGCTTTTTCGGCTCCCGCCGCATGCCGGTTTCCGTCGTTTCGCTGTTCCTTCTCGGCCTCGTCCTGCTGCTTTTCGGCCGGCTGGCATCCGCCCCGAGTCCTCTCCTTATCGCCGGTCTTCTCTTCGCCGTCGGTTTTCTTCTCTATCTTCCGGACTCCCTGGTCAGCGGAACGGCGGCCGTCGATTTCGGAGGACCCCGGGGGGCCTCGACGGCCTCCGGCTTCATCAACGGCTGCGGGTCCGCGGGCGCGATCTTGGGAGGCTCTCTCCCGGGCCTGGCCGCCAAGGCCTGGGGCTGGGGGCCGCTGTTCGCCGTCCTGGGAGCGAGCGTCCTCGCCGCCGGGCTCCTCCTCCTCCCGAAATGGAACGCGCTGCCTACGGACGAGGCGGCCGGCTGAAAACCCGGCCCCGCCCTTTCATCGATAAGCGTCGACCACCCGGCCCAACTCGCGGGCCCGGCTCTCCTCGAGCGGCCGGGCCGGAGGGACGGCCATCAGCTTTTCGATCCGCTCCCGGGCCCGGGCGTTCATGTCCTTGGCTCCCCGCCTTTCCCACTCCTCCCGGAAGAGGCGGTTTGAAATCGTCGGCCAGTGGTAATCCGTCCGGAAAAACTTTCGGGTCGTGATGTCGGTCATGAAATCGCCGCCGAAGCCCGCCCGTTCGATCGCCGCGACGGACAGGCGCTCCTCGTCGAACGGAATGCCCTTCAAGGCGCTTTGGGCCAGACCGATGAGCTCTTCGTCGAGGCCGAGCTGGACCGGGCAAAAGGCCAATCCCTGTTGGACGTCGCCGAAGCCGGCGATGATCGCCGCCCCCGAGAGGGCGGGAAAGAGCGTCTGAAAGGTCCTTTCCATCGCCGACTGGGAGTCGGCCAGGAACGTGTCCGACCAGGGTCCGTGCGCGTCCACCGGCAGGCCGAAGACGGCGTTGGCGACCTGGGTAATCCCGGCCGTGATCATCGTCGACTCGATCGAGGCCGACAAGGCCAGTCCCGAGCGCATGTCCATCGTCATCGCCAAGGGATGGAGGATGAGCGGGGCGCCGGGATGGGCGGACTGGCAGATTGTGACCCCGGCCAGAAGTTCGGCGTGCAGGAGCTGGACCATTCCGGCCAAGGGCAGCGGCCCCGAGACGCCGGCGATCGGAAGGTTGGCGAGGAACACCGGAATCCCGTGCTCTCCCGCGGTCAGGAAGACGTCGACCACGAGCTCCGGGAACTTCAACGGGCTCAGGGGGGAGTCGAAGAGGCTGAAGACCGGTTTCCGCCGGAAGGCTTCCCGGCCGCCGGCGGCGATTTCGCCCATCGCGACAAGGCCATCGAGGTTCCTCCGGCTGAACGTCCGGATGTTGACGTGCTTGGCCGTGTTGGCCAAAAGCGTTTCGAGGGTCTTGAGGTCCCGGATGCTCTCCGGGACATCCTGGGGGTAAAGGGGGGAAACCATGGAGATGCCGTCCATGGCCTCCAGGGCCCTGTACAGGCCCCGGGTGTCCTCGAGGGACATGTCCCGGAGCCGGCCCGAGCCGAGGTCGATGATTTTGTCCACTCCTCCGCCGTTCCGGGTGAGGGGGACGGGAGGGTCACATAGGACCCGGAGATCCTTGGCCGGGTCCCTGGCCCCCAGGACGACTTCTTTGGGAGCCGAGGCGAGGCAGGCCGCGACAAGGTCGGGCTTCACCTTGACCAGGCCCGCCTCAAAATCGACGGCCGCGCCCCTGTCGGCAAGGATGGCCAGGGCCCGCCGGTGGTCGACCCGGAAACCTTGCCGCTCGAGAAGTCCCAGGGCGTTCTCGTGGATGAGGCGCACCTGCTCATCGGTGAAATAACGGATTCTCAGCATGGTTGAGGCCGAGTCTATCGCCGCCGGCAAAGCGATGTCAAGGCCGCGCGTCATCCCTGGAAAGAGCCGTCCAAGACGACGTTTTCGCGGTAATCGACCGAGACCTCGGCCCCCCGCCGCGGCCGGAGGAGCTCGAGGGCTTTCATGAACGTCCGGTTGCGGCTCTGCCACATCCGGTTGAGCGACCGGGCATATTGGCCCAGGCTCAGGGACAGCCAGCGGCCGCCGACGAAACGCCGGAGCTGGGCCCGCCAGGAATAGAAGCTCTTGTGGCTTTCGATCTGGGCCCGCTGGAGGTCGTAGAGGCTGAACCGGGCCGGCCGGAAGACGGCGTGATGGGCGTCGTAAAGGGACCAGTCCTTGAAGCAAATCCGGCCCTCGGCCGCGACCCGGTCGTAGAACTCCGATCCCGGCAGGGGCGTCAGGATGAGGAATTGGGTCGAGGTCAGGCGGGCTTTTTTCGCCCAGCGCACGGTCTCGCGGACGGTCTCCCAGTCGTCCTGGTCAAAGCCCAGGACGAACATCCCGTGGATGTGGATCCCGTGCCGGCGGAGGACGCCGACGGCCCGGTCGAGTTCCTCGACGGACTGGGCCTTGCGCATCTCCCGGAGGCTCCTCGGGTTGACCGATTCGAAGCCGATGAAAACGGTGTGGCAGCCGGCCCGCCTCATCAGGGCGACGAGCTCGGGGTCCCGGGCGACGTCGGCCCGGACCTGGGTCGTCCAGCGAAACCGCATTCCCGCTCCGGTCATCGCCTCGAGAAGCTCCCGGCAGCGTCTCCGGTCGGCGGCAAAGTTGTCGTCGTAGAAGAAGACGATGTTCTTCCGGTCATCGTATCTCCGGAGCTCGCCGAGGATGTGCCCGACCGAGCGGAAGCGGTAGGCTTTTCCGAACATCCCGGTCACGGAGCAGAACGAGCAATCGAAGGGGCAGCCCCGGGACGTCTGAACGGGGATGATTCGGCGGCCCCGGGTCCGCGGGCGTCCGACTCGAAAAAGGGAAAAATCGGGGACCGGGAGGGCGTCGAGGTCGCGGACGAGGGGAGCGGGAGGGTTATGGACCGCGCGTCCTTCGAGCCGCCGGCTCAGCCCCGGGACGGCAGAAAGATCTCCGCCCGTCCGCCAGGCCTCGAGAAAGGCCGGGAGGGTGGACTCGGCTTCGCCCCGCAGGACGAAATCGGCGTGACCGAGGGCCTCCTCGGTCAGGAACGTGACATGGGGTCCCCCCATGAGGACCGTTTTGCCGAGGGCCCGGGCCCGGTCGGCGATGGCATAAGCCCGCGGGGCCGTGGCCGTGATCGTCGAGATCCCGACGACGTCGGCCCCGCGGAGGGCGGTTGCGTCGAGCGGCCGGAGCTCCTCGACATAAAGCTCGACGTCCCAGCCGCGCCGACGCATGATCGTCCCGAGGAGGAGGGGCCCGAGCCGGGGCAGGGGAAACTGGGAGAAAATATGGAGGTTGGACGCGCGCGGCTCGACGAGAACGAGCTTCGGCACGGGATCAATCCTTCTTCGTTTTCGCCTCGGACCGCTTGGCGTTCCGGGCTTTCAACCCCGCGATCTCTTTTTTGTTTTGTTTCAACAGATCCTCCCAGCGCTCGATCCCCTTCTTGAGCTCGGCCATTCTGGCCCTCAATTTCTCGACGGCCTCGCCGAGCGCCTCGAGCTTCCGGCCCGCCTCGCCCGGAGGAATCTTTTCCAGCCCGGACGACAACGCCAGGAAATCGCGGACATGGCCGGATACGGCTTTGATCTCCTCGAGCGTGTAACCGAAGAGCTGAAGGTCCCGGATCAGAGTGCAGAGATGGATGTACACCGCGGCGTAGAGGCGGAAACCGCCCCCGCTCCTCATCTCGGGCTCGATGATGCCCATCTCTTCCCAGTGTTTGATCGTCCTCGGACTGACCCCCGACCGTTCGGCGAGCCGGCCGACGGTCAGGAACTTGTCTCCCCGTTCCGGCTTCGGCCCCTCGTCGTCCCGGACCGGCCAGCCGAACTTTTTGACGATCTTCTGAATTTCGGCCGGGCCGTAGCCGAGCTCCGAGAGCTTCCGGATGTGAAGAGCGCGGCCGATGTCGGCCGGACCGAAGAGGGGAAGGCCTTCGTCGGCGAAACCGACCGGCTTGATGAGCTTGGCTTTCAGCCAAGCCTCGAGGTCGGCCTCCGCCGCCCCGGCCCTCCCGAGGAACTCCTCCCGGGTAAAGACATCCTTGCCCATATTCATACCTCAACGTAAATATTGCTTTTTTTCATAATAAACACTATACGTATACGTATATTTGATAACACCCTTCTTGTCAAGCCCTTTTCTTGCCGACCGTCCTGGATTTTCTTGACAGGTCCGGACCGGGACGACTATAGTGGCGGGACGGTCATGCTCAACGCTTTCATTATCCCCCGCCGGCTCAAGGACCTCCTCGGCCGGGAGATCGGCCCGA
The DNA here is from genome assembly GCA_016867585.1 of Candidatus Aminicenantota bacterium. Lineage (GTDB taxonomy): Bacteria > Acidobacteriota > Aminicenantia > Aminicenantales > UBA4085 > JAAZPG01. Next base: position 11,351 of record VGJF01000053.1, read on the forward strand.
CGGAATGGTTCGAGATGACCCAGGACCGGATCGACGCCTTCGCCGGCTGCGCCGAAGACCGGCAGTGGATCCACATCGACCGGGAGCAGGCCGCCCGGACTCCCTTGGGACGCACGGTCGCCCACGGCTTTCTTCTCCTCTCCCTTCTCCCCCATTTCCTGCAGAAAAGCACGGTCTTCGATTTCCCGTTCAAGATGGCCGTCAACTACGGCCTGAACAAGGTCCGGTTTCTGAACGCCGTCCGGCCGGGAGACAAGATCCGCCATCGGGCCGTTCTTCAGGAAATCAGGCGCAAGGGATTCGGCCGGCTTCTCCTCCGGATCGACAACACGGTCGAGGTCGAAGGCGCGGCCAAACCGGCTTTCGTCGCCGAACTCCTGGTCATGTTCTTCTTGTGACCCGGGAGCGAACGGCTGGGGCCGCGCCGCCTCAAGGCAGCCCGTAGAATCTCCGGATCATCCGGAGAACCGCCCGTTCGGGGAGGAGACGGCGAAGGAAGCCCATGAGCGGGACGCGGCGCCCGGCATAATACACGGGCCGGGGGTTCTTCTTCTCCAAGATTCTCAGAATCTTCTCGGCGGCGGCTTCGGGCGGCGCCGCTCGGGCCATCTTCTTGTCCCGGAAGTTCCGGAAACGCCGCAACTCGGCCTCGTAAGGCGAGCCCGGACGGGCCTCCATCCGCGGTTCGATGCCCGTCTTGATGTATCCGGGAACGACATGGACGACCCTGATCCCGAACCGGCCGACTTCGCCGCGGAGGGACGCGCTGAAGGCTTCGAGCCCGAGCTTGGAGGCCGCGTAGGCCGACTGGAAGGGAGGCGGATAAGTCCCGGAGAGCGACCCTACGTTGACGATCACCCCCCGGCCGCGCCGGCGCATCCCCGGCAGGACGGCTTTGGTCAGCCGGATGAGGCCGAACAGATTGACCGCGAAGATCTCCTCGACCGTGTTCGCGGCGGCCTCCTCGACCGAGGCCATCAAGCTTTGTCCGGCGTTGTTGACGAGGGCCTCGACCTCCCCGGCGGCCCGGGCGCAGGCCTCCACCGAGGCGGGCTCCTCGAGACGGAGAGACAGATAAGAAACGCCTTCGATCCTCTCGGAAACGGCCTCGGGGCGGCGGGACGTCCCGACGACGGAAACGCCCCGCTCCTTGAGGGCCCTCGCCAGGGCCCGTCCTATTCCCCGGGACGCCCCGGTGATCAGAACGGGACCCTGGATCATTCTTCGGCCGAGTCCTCGGACTTCCCGACCTCGGCTTTCCCCTTGTCCAGGGCGGTCTTGACGGCTTCCAGGTCGAGATTGAGGTCGTCGCGGACTTTTTTGTAGGCGGCGATCGTCCGGACGACGTCCTCGTCGGTGTGCGAAGCGGTCGGGATCATCCGGAAAAGGACGATGTCCTTGGGGACGACGGGATACATGACTCCGGTGATGAAGATCCCTTCCTCGCGCATGGCCTTGATGATGGCCATGGCGATCCGGATGTCCTTCATGTGGACGAAGACCGGAGTCACGGGCGACGGGACGTCGCCGACGGTGTATCCCAGCTCGCGCAGGCCGTCCTTGAGCCTCCGGTTGACGGCCCACATCCTCTCCCGACGCCAATGGTCATCGGCCACGAAATCGAGGGCCCGGCTCAGGACCTCGACATAGATGATCGGCAGGCTTTTGGCAAAAACCTGGGTCCGGGCGTTGAACCTGACCCATTCGACGACCTCCTTCGGGCCGCCGGCGACCCCGCCGATCGCGGCGAAGGCCTTGGCGAAGGTCCCGAGATAGACGTCGATCTTGTCCTGACAGCCGTAGAGCTCTCCCGTCCCCCGCCCCGTCGGTCCGACGACGCCGAAGCCGTGGGCGTCGTCCATGAACAGGCGGGCGTCGTACTTGTCCTTGAGAAGGCAGATGTCGGCCGCCGGGGCGACGTCGCCGGTCATCCCGTAAACGCCTTCGGCGACAATGAGGACGCCGCCCTTCCGGTCCCGGTTGGCCCTCTTGAGGTGGCCTTCCAGGCTGTTCATGTCGTTGTGCTTCCAGATCCGGAACTGGGCCCGGGACATGAACATGGCGTCGACCATCGAGGCGTGGGCCAGCTTGTCGATGAGGATCGTGTCCGACGGCTCGCACAAGGCCTGGATCGTCCCCAGGACGCCCAGATATCCGTAGTTGAAGAGGATAGCCGACTCCTTGCCCATATAGGCCGCGAACTTCTTCTCCAGGGCGAGGTGCCTGGGGGTGCTCCCGGTCATCATCCGGGACCCCATCGGCGCGCCGGGCCCGTAGGCCCGGGCCGTCTCGACGGCCACCGCCCGCAACTCCTCGTTCTCGGCGAGGCCGAGGTAGTTGTTGATCGACCACTGGACGACGGACTTGCCCTGATAGTCCATCACCCGGCCCGGCTTGGGGTCGAGAACCGGCCGGACGAAAAAATCGTCTCCGGCGGCCCGGAGCATCCCGAAGTAGCCGCCGTCGGTCCTGCATTTGGCGAAAATGTCCATTGCGTCTCCTCGCGCCGGGAATCATTCTATTCGCCCCTTCGGGGACTGTCAAACAACCGCATCGCCCCTCCCCATCGCCCGCCGCCCTACCCGAGGGCGACGTCGAGAATCATCATCAGGGCGAATCCGGCCATGGCCCCCAGGGTGGCCGTATCCGTGTCTCCGGAGAGCTGGGACTCGGGAATGACCTCTTCGACGACGACGTAAATCATCGCCCCGGCGGCGAAGGCCAGGGCCCAGGGAAGGAGCGGCCGGGCCTTGAAGACGGCCGCAGCGCCCAGGACTCCGGCCAGCGGCTCGACCATGCCCGAAATCTGGCCGTAAAAAAAACTCTTCGACCGGGAGAGGCCCTCCCGGCGGAGGGGGACGGAGACCGCCGTCCCCTCGGGGAAGTTCTGGAGACCGATCCCGACGGCCAGGGCCACGGCCGCCCCCAAGGTCGCCTCTCCCCCGCCGAGGGCGGCGGCCCCGAAAGCCACTCCGACGGCCAGCCCTTCCGGAATGTTGTGGAGGGTGATGGCCATGACGAGTAGGACCGTCCGTTTCCAGGACGTCCTGAGGCCTTCGGGCTTCTCGAAACCCGAATGGAGGTGGGGCAGGAGCTTGTCGACGGCCTTCAGAAAGGCGCCGCCCAGGAGGAAGCCGCCCGCCGCCGGCAGCCAGGGCGTCACCCCCTGGGCCTCGGCCAGGGCGATGGCCGGGGCCAGGAGCGACCAGAAGCTGGCCGCGATCATGACCCCCGCGGCGAAACCGAGCATGCCGTCCAGGGCCCGCTTGGGGAAATCCTTGAAGAAAAACACCAGCCCCGCGCCGAGGGCCGTGAGGCCCCAAGTGAACAGGGTGGCGATGAGCGCCTGGAGGACGGGACTCAGCGAGGCGAATGCGTCTGGCATGATGGCCGCGGCGGCGGTCCGGCGGGCCCCATTATAAGCCCGGCCGGCCGAAAATGCTGGGAGGCGCGGACAGGGCGGCTCCCAGGGCGGAGACGATCTGGGGATTGGGCGGGACGACGATGTCGCGCTTGAGCTTTTTCCGCAGGAGCCCGGCGACGCATCGGCTCCGGGCGACGCCGCCGACGAAGAGGACCTCGCCCTCGGCCTCGAGACGCGAGGCCAGGGGATAAACCCGGTCGACGATGGATTGGTACAGGCCCAAGGCCAGCCGCTTCCGGTCCTCGCCCTGGGCCAGCATGGCCACGACTTCGGATTCGGCGAAGACCGTGCACATGCTGCTCACGGCGGCGGCCCGGTCGGCGCTCATCGCCGCCCGGCAGAAGTCGTCCAGGTCGAAGCCCAGGGCCCCGGCCATGACCTCGAGAAAGCGCCCCGTCCCGGCCGAGCACCTGTCGTTGAGCTCGAAGTCCTCGAATCCTCCGCTCGGCGTCACCCGGATGGCCTTGGCGTCCTGGCCGCCGATGTCGAGGACGAGCCGGCATCCGGGGCGGAGGCGGTGAGCCCCCAGGGCGCAGGCCTTGATCTCGGTCACGACCGAGGACCCGAGTTCGTCGGCCAGGAGACGCCGGCCGTAGCCGGTCGCGACGAGGGGGAGGCCCGCCCACGGCTCGAGGCGGCGGCGGATTTCGGGAAGCTGGCCGGGGACGGTGTCGAAGACGTCGGCCGCGGCGACCTCGCCTTCCTTGAGGACGACGATTTTCGTCGTCCGGGATCCGACGTCGATGCCGACGCCGGCTTCAGCGGCCATTCCGAAACTCCAGGCTTTCGAGGAAGGCTTCGAGGCGGACGCCGAGCTGTCCGGCGTCCTCGTCGCTGTAGTCGGTCTCGATCTTGAGCGAGGCGATTCCGGCCTCCTTGAGGGCGGCGGCGACGTTGATCGCCTCGATGTTGTAGGTGTGGCAGGCGTGGAGGACGTACTGAACGACCCCCCCGGCCCGGCTTTCGCGGGCCAGCCGGAGGACGTTGGTGATCCGCTCGGCGTTGGGCGTGAAGCACGAGCAGTCGACGCCCAGGTAGCGGTCGGCGATCGCCTCGAGCCGGGCCTCGAGCCCGTCGTCCGTTTCCGCGACCTCGCCGGAGAAATACCTCGTTCCGGTGCAGGTTTCGTCGACGACGACGACCGCCCCGGCGCTTTCGACGAGATGGTGGACCTTCCAGTTGCCGAGAACGGCCGGACAGCCCGAAATCATGATCCGGGGCGCTCCATCGGAAAAAGGCGAAATTCCCCGGGTGAGGCGCTCGGCGAGCTCCTCGTTCAGCCGCTCGAGGGCTTCGGTGAACCGGGCCGGCTCGTCGATGAGGGCCGCCTGCATGACGACCAGGGCATCCGTGCCGCTGATGGGGGGGCGTTCGGCCCGGCGGAGTTCATGAAGACGGGCCAGGGCCCGGCGCTTGCGGTTCATGAGGCGGACGGCCTCGGCCAGGCGTCCGGCATCCAGCCGGTTTCCCGTCGTATCCTCCAGGGCGGCGGCGAAGGCCCGGACCTCCTCGAGCCAGAGCTTGCGGCCGGCCGGGCTTTTTTTCTGGGGGACCTCGAGGACGTGGAAGCCGCCCTCGCGGCCGAG